>JAOPZP010000132.1 GCA_025964055.1 Conexibacter sp. | reverse complement strand
GTCACGCGGCCGCCTCTCGCCGCGTGATCTGCCAGATGCCGATCAACAGCGGCAGCAGCATCCAGAGCGCGAGCGCGCTGCCGGCGTGCGCCCACTGCGTGGTGCTCAAGACCTCCTTGGGCATCGGGCCGAGGGCGAGGCGGGTGTCCAGCCACGGGGCG
Source organism: Conexibacter sp. (assembly GCA_025964055.1). GTDB lineage: Bacteria > Actinomycetota > Thermoleophilia > Solirubrobacterales > Solirubrobacteraceae > Baekduia. Next base: position 4,999 of record JAOPZP010000132.1, on the reverse strand, counting down.
GCGTCGGCGAAGAAGGACAGCGAGGCCACCGCCGTCCATGCGATCGGGAGTGCGAAGAGCGCGACGATGGCGGGCGCCGAGGCGAGCAGGACCATGCCGAACGCGACGCCGGTGATCATGCCGCCGGTGAGGTAGACCGCCGACTGGGCGACGAGGGTCCCCGCGTCCGACCAGGCGCCGTCGACGCCCGGCGAGGCGACGAGCACGCCCGCGGCGACGATGGCGACGCTGATGGCGAGCATCGCGACGGCGAGGACGAGGCTCGCGACGAGCTTGGCGCCGAGGACGCGCGAGCGCATCGGCACCAGCGCGAAGGTGATCATCCCGGTGCGCTGCGACCACTCGGAGGTGACGAGCAGGATCCCGGCGATCGGCAGCAGGACGGCGGCCGGCTTCAGCCCGACGTCGAGGACGGAGGCGAAGGTATGGTCGGTGGCGTCACCGGCGACCAGGCGAACGATGACGACGAGCGCGGTGATCGCGACGGTGGCGAGCTGCATCCAGAAGCCGGCACGGGTGTCGAGGATCTTGCGCAGCTCGACGGCGACGAGTCGGCCGACGCCGGGGCGCGCGTGGACGCCGGCGATGTCGACGGGGATCGGTGCGGTGAGGGTGGTGGTGCTCATGCGGGCGCTCCTGCCAGCTCGGTGTGGATCGGATCGGTGTGCGGCGACGAAGCGCCGGCGGTGGACGCGGTCAGCTCGAAGAAGAGGCGTTCGAGGCCCGCGCCCTCGGCCGGCGCGAGCCGGTGCAGCACGACGCCGCCGTCCAACGCCACGCGGGCGACGACCTCGGGCTCGGCCTCGACCAGCCGCCGGCCGCCGTCGGTGACATGCGTCGCCAGGCCGGCGCGCTGCAGCGCCGCGTCGAGCCCGGCGAGGTCAGCCGCCTCGACGATCGTCCCGGACTCGGTCAGCAGCTCTGCGTGGGTGCCCTGCGCTCGGATCCGGCCGCCGCCGATGATCATCATCCGGTCGGCGACGGCCTCGACCTCGGCCAGCAGGTGCGAGGAGAGCAGGACGGTGCCGCCGCGCTCGGCGAACTCGCGCAGGAGCCCGCGCATCCAGCGCATGCCCTCGGGGTCCAGGCCGTTGGCTGGCTCGTCGAGGATCAGGACCTCGGGATCGCCGAGCAGCGCGTGGGCGAGGCCGAGGCGCTGGCGCATGCCGAGCGAGTACCGACCGACCCGGCGCCGGGCGGCTGCCTCGTCGAGGCCGACGAGCTCCAGCAGGGTGTCGACGCGGCGCGCCGGCACGCCCATGGTCTGCGCCGAGATGGCGAGCGCCTCGCGGCCGCGGCGCCCGGCGTGCTGGGCCGATGCGTCGAGGAGGATCCCGACGCGCCGTCCGGGGTTCGGCAGGTCGCGGTAGCGCCCGCCGAGGATCCGGGCCTCGCCGCCGTCGGGCCTCGACAGGCCGACGAGCATCCGCATCGTCGTGGTCTTGCCGGCGCCGTTGGGGCCGAGGAAGCCCGTGACGGTACCCGGCTCGCAGCGGAAGGTGACGTCGGAGACGATCGTCCGTCCCCCGCGCTGCTTGGTGATTGCTGTGGCTTCGATCATGTCCGCAGACTCACCGAAGGCCCCGTGGCCGACCACGGTCGCCGGGCTGTGCGCGCAGGGCCCATGTGACGGGGGCGGTCAGCGACTTTGGTAGGGGGTGGCGGCCGTGGTGCTCGCCTAGTCTTCGTCCTCGAGCGATGGCACACCAGGCGACAGCAGGCTTCACCCATGCGCTGTCTGGCTGGATGCGCTCCGTGTTGCCGCACGTCGTGATCGACGCCCCTGACGAAGGGCGCCGCCGCCGTGATCGCATCGTCGACGCGGCGATGTACTTGGTGTCGTTCGCGATCGCCACCGCGACCCTTGTGGACACCTGGCAGGAGCATCCGCCCTGGCTGCGCCCCGTGGCCATCGTGGTCGGGATCGCGGCGATCGTCGCGCTGCACTGGCGGCGGACCCATCCGGCCGCGGTCGGCATCGGCATCGGGGTGGTCTCGCTCGTGATCCTCACGGCCTCCGGCGCGAACGTCGTCTCGCTCTTCAACGCGGCGATCCGCGCGCGCGGGCGCGACCTGGCCATCATCACGGGCCTCGGCGTCGCCTGGGCCGTCGTGAACCCGCTGCTCTACCCGCCGAGCGGCAGCTACGGGCTCGACGCCGGCGCCAGCCTCCTGATGGTCGCCGTCGCGCTCGGCTGGGGGCTGTTCGTGCGCGCGCGCCGTGAGCTCGTGCGGTCGCTGCGCGACCAGGCCGCCCGCGCCGGAGACGAGGCCCGCGCGGCCGAGCGGCGACGGATCGCACGCGAGATGCACGACGTGCTCGCCCACCGCCTCTCGCTGCTCTCCGTCCACGCCGGCGCGCTCGAGTTCCGCCCCGACGCCTCGGCCGAGGAGGTCGCCGCAGCGGCCGGCGTGATCGGCGCCAGCGCGCGCGCCGCGCTGGACGAGCTCAGCGGCGTGATCGGCGTCCTGCGCGAAGACGGGACCGACACCCTGACGCAACCGCCCCAGCCCACCATCACCGACCTCGCCGCGCTCGTCGAGGAGTCGCGGGCGGCCGGGATGCGCATCACCGCACAGATCGAGCTGGGCGATGCGGTGCCGACCGCCGCCGTCGGCCGCACCGCCTACCGGATCGCACAGGAAGGGCTCACCAATGCGCGCAAGCACGCGCCCGGAGCGGCCGTGACGCTCACCGTCGCGGCGCCCGACGGCGATCTGCAGGTCGAGATCCGCAGCCTCGCGCCGTTGGCCGTCGCCCCGGCCGGGCCACTGCCCGGGGCGGGGACCGGCCTGATCGGGCTCGCCGAGCGCGTCACGCTCGCCGGTGGCGAGCTCGAGTCCGGCGTCGACCCCGCCGGCGCCTTCGTCCTACGCGCCCGTCTGCCGCGATGATCCGCGTCCTGCTCGTCGACGACGACGCGCTGGTGCGCTCCGGCCTGCGGATGATGCTCGTCGGCGCCGACAGCGTCGAGGTGGTGGGCGAGGCCGCCGACGGCCGAGAGGTGCTCGGCGCGGTGGACCTCCACCGACCCGACGTCGTGCTCATGGACATCCGCATGCCCCAGCTCGACGGGATCGCGGCCACGCGGCTGCTCGCCGCACAGCCGTCCCCGCCCGCCATCGTCGTGCTCACCACCTTCGATGCCGACGAGCTCGTCCTGCGCGCGCTGCAGGCCGGCGCGGCCGGCTTCCTGCTCAAGCACACCCCGCCGGCGGACATCGTCCGCGCGATCGAGCTCGTCCACGCCGGCGACAGCATGCTCTCCCCCACCGTGACCCGCCGACTCATCTCGATGGTCGCCGGCGACACGGACGCCGGCGCTCGCGCCGACCAGGCCCGCGAACGACTGGCCACGCTCAGCCCGCGCGAGCGCGACGTCGCCCTCGCCGTCGGCCAAGGGCACGGCAACGCCGAGATCGCCGCGACGCTGCACCTCTCCGTCGCGACGGTCAAGGGTCACGTCTCCCGCCTCCTGGACAAGCTCGAGGTCGACAACCGCGTCCAGATCGCCCTGCTCGTCCAAGCCGGCGCCGAGCACTAGCGCGACGCGGGTGAGGCGCGAAGGCGGAATGCGCGCCCGATAGGCTTCCGGCGTGCCCAACCGCCGCCCGCAGCTGGAGATCGTCGCGCCGTCGGCCTCTCCCGAGGAGGCCGCCGCCGTGGTCGCCGCGCTCGAGCGGTTCATGCGCGACTTCGCCCCCGTCGTGGTCGAGGCCGCCCCGCCGGCCAACCCCTGGCAGCGCGCCGCGCTGCTGGAGGGCACGGGCCGCGAGCCCGACGGTCCGTCGCCCTGGGGCGACCCCGTCCCCTGGGGCTAGAAGGCCTTTCAGCAGCAGCCGGCTGAACGAGCGCCAACGCGCCAAGCCTTGCGTGGCGCGCCCCGAAGGTGTCGAATCGGTGCGAGCCCGGCCGTCGTTCCATCGAGCGGCCGGATCACCGGCCGCGAACGACGACCCACCGGAGGCCCACCATGCAGTACATGTTGCTCATCTACACCCCCGCCGAGGGCGGTCCCGGCCGCGACGAGCTCCAGGCCGAGCACCCGCGCTGGATGCAGTACACGCAGGACCTGCAGGAGTCCGGCGTCCTCGTCGCCGGCGACGCGCTCCAGGGCACCGACACCGCCACCGCGGTGCGCGTCCGCAACGACGAGACGCTCGTCACCGACGGCCCGTTCGCCGAGACCAAGGAGCTGCTGGGCGGCTACTACCTGATCGACGTGCCGGACCTCGACACCGCGCTGGCGTGGGCGGCGAAGATCCCGAGCGTCGGGTACGGCAGCGTGGAGGTCCGGCCGATCATGGTCTTCGACCAGGGCTGACGGAGACCGCCACGATGAAGTTCATGTTGCTGCTCTACGTCCCGGCGGAAATCCGCGACGACCCCGACGCGCGGGCGTCGATGGAGGAGTGGATGGCCTACGGTCGCGCGCTGACCGAGGCCGGCGCCCACGTCGGCGACAACGCCCTCGAGGGCCTGGACGCCGCGACGACCGTCCGGGTCCGCGACGGCGAGACGCTGATCACCGACGGCCCGTTCGCCGAGACCAAGGAGCTGCTCGGCGGCTACTACGTCCTCGACCTGCCCGACCGCGAGGCCGCGGTGGCGTGGGCCGCCAAGGTCCCCAGCGCGCCGTACGGCACGATCGAGGTCCGTCCCGTCATGGAGTTCGAGAGCGCATGAGCGACGCCGGCACCATCACCGCGACCGAGGACGCGGCGTGCGAGCCCCTGGGCGAGCACCCGCAGCGATGTCCGAGCCCCTAGGCGAGGACATCGCCATCGCCCGGGCCTTCCGGGAGGAGGGCCCGGCGATCCTCGCGACGCTGATCCGCCAGGTCGGCGACTTCGGCCTGGCCGAGGACGCGCTGCAGGACGCCTTCGCCGCCGCGGTCGCGACCTGGCCCCGCGACGGCGTCCCGGACCGCCCCGGCGCATGGATCACCACGACCGCGCGCCGCCGGGCGATCGACCGGCTGCGGCGCGAGCGCGGGAT
>JAOPZP010000083.1 GCA_025964055.1 Conexibacter sp. | reverse complement strand
ACAGCACCGCGGCGCCGACCAGCGCCGCGACGGTCGTGCCGTCGAAGCCGGGCAGCACGGCCGCGCCCGCCAGCGCGCAGGCGCCCACGCCGAGCATGACGATGGCCTTGACCCCGACGCGGCGCGGCGTCAGCGCGGGGAACGCCGACCGGGAGCGCCAGACCCAGAGCGCCAGCGCCCACGTCGCGGTGGCCTCGATGACGTCCGGGCCCTTGGCGAGGTCCACGGCGCCCATCGCCGCCAGCGCGCCGACGGCGACCTGCGCCGCGCCCCGGCGCCCGCGCGCCAGCTGCACGCCCGCGACGATGAGCGCGAGGCCGAGCGGGAGGGCGATGGAGCGCGCGGCCGCGAGCTCGGCGTGCGAGGCCACGGCGAGCAGCAGGTGCACGTGGCCGCGGGGCGTCGGCAGCAGCGCCGAGACGACGTTGACGAGCCCGACGGCCACCGTCGCCGCGCCGGCCACCAGCGGGAATCGCCTGCCGGCGCGCCGGGACCGGAACCGCGCAGCCGCAGGACGTGGAAGGGCACGCATCATGGCCGCGACGATGGTCGGCGCACATGAACCACCGATGAGCGGCGCCGCGCGCGCTGGCATGATCCGGGCCATGCGCGTGCTGGTCGTCGAGGACGAGGTGCCGCTGGCCAAGCTCATCCGGCAGGGGCTCGTCCAGGACGGGCAGCTCGCCGACGTGGCGGTCCGCGGCGAGGACGCACTGTGGATGGCCGCCTCCGCCCCGTACGACGTCATCTGCCTCGACGTCAACCTCCCGGGCATCGACGGGTTCGAGACGTGCCGCCGCCTGCGCGCCGACGACGTGGCGACGCCGATCCTCATGCTCACCGCGCGCGACGGGGTCGGCGACCGCATCATGGGCCTGGACACCGGCGCCGACGACTACCTCGTCAAGCCCTTCGACTTCGGCGAGCTGCTCGCGCGCCTGCGCGCGCTGGCCCGCCGGTCGGCCACCACGCCGCAGCCGGTGCTGCGCGTCGGGGACCTGTCGCTCGACCCCGCCAGCCACCGCGTCGCGCGGGGCGACACCGAGATCGAGTTGTCGTCCAAGGAGGTGCAGATCCTCGAGGTGTTCATGCGCCATCCGGGCGAGGTGCTCTCGCGGCTGCAGGTGCTGGAGCGGGCGTGGGACGCCAGCTACGAGAACCGCTCCAACATCATCGACGTGTACATCAGGTACCTGCGCCAGAAGATCGACCGGCCGTTCGGCGTCGAGACCCTCGAGACCGTCCGTGGCGCGGGCTACCGCCTGCGCGCGCCCTGACCGCTACGCGAGGGGCAGTCCGATCCGCACCTCGGCGCCGCCGCCGGGCGCCGCGCTCGCCGCGACGGTCCCGCCGTGAGCCCGGACGATCGCCTCGACGAGCGCCAGCCCGAGGCCGCTGCCCTCGCCCGCGACGACCTGGCTGAAGCGGTCGAAGGCCATGGGCAGGAACGCGGCGGGGAAGCCGGGGCCGGCGTCGCGCACGACGATCTCGACCGCCGCCGGCGAGGGGCCCGGACGCGCGACGATCGCGACGGCGCCGGCGCCGTGCCGCAGCGCGTTGATCACGAGGTTGTCGAGGATCTGCGCGAGGCGGTCGGCGTCGCCCAGCACCACCGCGCCGCCGTCGATCTCCACGGCGGCCGCGAGCGCACGGCCCGCGGCACCCGCCGCGGCGGCATGGCGGGCGACCGTCGCCTCGAGCAGGTCCTGGACGTCGAGGAGCTCGGGGCGCAGCGGGAGCCGGCCCTCGTCGGCGCGCGCCAACACGAGCAGGTCGTCGGCCAGGCGCGCGAGGCGCGCGACGTCGGCATGCGCTCCCTCCAGCCCCTCGCGCAGCGACGCGGCGTCGCCCGGCCCGCGCAGCGCGACGTCGAGCCGCGTGCGCAGGACGCTGATCGGCGTGCGCAGCTCGTGGCTGGCGTCGCTCACCACCCGGCGCTCGAGCTCCAGCGCCTCCTGGCGGCGCTCCAGCAGCTCGTTCAGCGTGCCGGCGAGCCGGTCCAGCTCGTCGCCGGTACCGGGCTCGGGCAGCCGCTCGCCCAGCTCGGCGTCGCCGATCTCCGCCGCCCGCGCGCGCATCCGCTCGACCGGCCGCAGCGCCGCACCCGCGACCTGGTAGCCGGTGAGGCTGGCCAGCAGCAGGGCGGCGGGAAGGCTGACGAGCAGGAGGATCGACAGGCGGTCGAGCTCGCGCTCGCGCTCGTCGAGCGACTCCGCCACGGCGGCGACGCGACCGTCGCCGATCGAAAACGCGGTCGCCAGGACGGCCGTCTGCGCGGGCGCGATCGACGGCCGGACCGCCTGGATCATCGTGCGCCGCGCCGCGGCCACCTGCGCGGCGGTCAGCAGGCGCCGGCGCCCGAGCGGGCGCGAGGAGGCGAGGACGGAGCCGTCGGAACCGTAGATCTGCGCGAACCGCTCGCCCGCGAGCGCGACGATCCGCGCGGGAGCGACGTCGCCGGCGGCCAGCCCGCGGAACGCCACCGACCGCTCCGCCAGGTCGTCGTGCACGACGTCGTCGAGGTTGCGGCGGAACTCGGTGTAGATGAGGACGCCGGTCGCGGCCAGGACGAGCGCCACGACGGAGGCGAAGGCCAGCGTGAGCTGCACGCGCAGCGGCCAGGAGCGACGCCCTCGGGTCCTCACCGGGCGATCATGACCGACCCATGCGACGTCCGCCGTCCGGGCCCAGGACGATGCGCGGCACCGCGACGGCCAGGGTCACCAGCGCCACGACGATGGCGACGACGCCGGCGTCCTCGACCAGCGTGGCATCGGAGAGCTGGGCGGCCAGCCCGGCGCCGAACGCCAGCAGCGCCAGGATCGCCGCCGTGAGGTGCCGGTTGAGCCGCACGCGGCGAGGATCCGGCGTGCAGATGAACGGCGCATGAACTCAGGCGATCGGCCGCTCTCATCGGCGCTTCATCCTTCTGCCCCTAGCGTGTTCGGCATGATCAGCCACGCGCTCACGGCCACGCTGTTCAGCGTGGATCCCTTCGGCGGACGCTCGAGCCGCGGATCCGGCGCGGCGGAGCTGGTGCTGCTGGCCTTCACCGTCTCGTTCCTGGCGATCCGCACGAGCGCACGGCTGAGCCGCCTCGTGTCGTGGTGGCCGGGATCGGTGCGCGCCGGCGACGTCCACATCCACCATCTCGTGTGGGGCATCTGCCTGATGATGCTCTCCGGGTTCCTCGCCTTCGCGCTGGGACCGGCGGCGCCGTGGACGCCGGTCATCGCCGTCCTGTTCGGCGTCGGCGCCGGCTTCACGATGGACGAGTTCGCGCTGTGGGTGCACCTCGAGGACGTGTACTGGCAGGAGGAGGGCCGGCGCTCGATCGACGCGACCGTGGTGGCGGCGGCGTTCGCCGGGCTCGTCGTGCTGGGCACGACGCCGTTCGGCCTCGAGCACCCGGCTCCCGTCGCGACGACGGCGGTCGTCGTCGCCGCCGTGCTCGGGCTGACGATCATCTGCTTCATGAAGGGCCGCATCCTCCTCGGCGTCGTCGGCCTCTTCGCCCCGGCCGCCGCCCTGTGGGGCGCGGTCCGCATCGCGCAGCCCACCTCGCCCTGGGCGCGGCGCCGGTACTCGCCCGGGCGTCTGGAGCGGGCGCAGGCGCGGTATGCCGCCGACCGCGGGCTGTGCCGCTGGCGCGGGCAGATCGCCGACCTGGTCACCGGCGCGCCGGCCGCCGCGTCGCCGCGGCCCATGCCCGCCGACGAGCTGGCAGCGCTCGCCGACGGCGTGATCGCCTCCTGACCGGGCTCAGGCGACCCGGCGCAGCGGCCGGGCCACCGGGATCCGCCGCTCGACGACCGCGCAGGTCGCCGCGGCGACGCGCGGATCGAAGTGCGTGCCCGCACAGGCCCGCAGCTCGTCCAGCGCGTCGGCGGTCGGGCGGGCGCGTCGGTAGGACCGATCGGTGGTCATCGCGCTGTAGGCGTCGCAGCATGCGACGATGCGCGCCGCGAGCGGGAT
>JAOPZP010000050.1 GCA_025964055.1 Conexibacter sp. | reverse complement strand
CGATGCGGTGCGTGCCGCGCTGGCACCCGGCGACGTCGCGTGCGTGCTGGCCGAGCCGGCGCTGACGAACGTCGGCATGGTCCTGCCGGAGCCCGGGTTCCTGGAAGGCCTACAACTTGCCTGCGCGCAGACCGGCACGCTGCTGGTCTACGACGAGACGCACACTATGAGCGCGGGCGCCGGCGGCTGCGTGCGCGCGTGGGAGCTGCGCCCCGATGCGGTGACGATGGGCAAGGCGCTCGGCGCCGGCGTGCCGATCGGCGCGTACGGCCTCAGCGCGGCGTTGCGCGATCGCGTCCTGGCCGACGACGAGGGCGACTATCTGGACTGGGGCGGCGTCGGCGGCACGCTGGCCGGCAACGCGCTGTCGCTGGCTGCCGCGCGCGCGACGCTCGAGCACGTGCTGACCGCCGAGGCCTTCGCGCACATGACCGCGACCTGCGACCGCTACGTCGCGGGCGTCCGCGACGTCTTCGCGCGCCACGGCGCGCCGTGGTCGATCGTGCAGCTGGGCGCCCGCGCCGAGTTCCACTTCACGCCCGACGCGCCCCGCACCGGCGCCGACGCGCACGCGGCGATCGACCCGCTGCTCGACGACGTCATCCACGCCGCGCTGCTCAACGAGGGCGTCCTGCTGACCCCGTTCCACAACATGGCGCTGATGGGGCCGGCGACCACGGACGCCGACGTCGACCGCGTCGTCGGCGCCCTCGACGCGATCGTCGCCGAGATCTTCGCGGCCGCGGCCTAGGCCGTCGCGCTCAGCCGGGTGGTCTGGCTGGTCGGCGGGCCGGCCGCGGCGGTCGCGTCGAGCTGGAGCGTGACGTCCAGCCCGCGCTTGCCCGCCAGCGCCTTGCGCAGCTTGGCGGCGTCGGTCGCCTTGACGACCAGGCGCACGATCTTCGACGTGCCCGCCGGGATGGTCACCTTCTGCGCGGGCAGCGCGATCGAGACCGGCGTGCCCTTGTGCTGCTTCTTGCCCTTGCCGACGAGCGGCGTGCCGCGCTGGACGATCGCCGCCGAGGCGGTCAGCGTGCAGGTCGTGTCGCAGCCGACGCGCACGGGCAGGTTGCGCGCCGTCAGCAGCCCGGCCTTGCGCAGGACGCTGACGCTCAGCTGCGGGCCGAGCGGCTCGGGCAGCGTCGGGAACTTCAGCGCCGGCGGCGCGGCCGGGGCCGCCAGCGGCGTGCAGGTGACCCCGACCGTCGGGTTGGCCAGGTTCATCGTGGTGACCCGGTTGTTCTCGCTGTCGGTCACGGTCAGCTTGCCGTTGCAGTCGACGCTCACGCCGGTCGGGTGGATGAACTGCCCGTCGGCCGTGCCGCGGCCGCCGAGCGCCAGCAGCCGCTCGCCCGCCGGCCCGAACTGCTGGACGCGGTTGTTGCCGCGGTCGGCGACCCAGAGGTTGCCGCCCGGGTCGAGCGTGATCTGCGCCGGCGCGTTGAGCTTGCCCAGCTTGGTGCCCGTGCCGCCGAACTGGTCGAGCTGCGTGCCGCTGGCGTCGTAGACCGTGATGCGGTTGGCCGAGTCCGACACGTAGATCTTGCTGCCGTCGGGCAGCACGGCGATCCCGCGCGGAGCGGCGTCGGTCAGGAACGAGCCGAGGTAGGAGCCGTCGGCGGCGAAGCGGGCGATGCGGTCGTTGCCGGTGTCGGCGACGGCGACGTTCCCCGCGCCGTCGATGGCCAGCGCGGACGGGCCGCTCAGCTGGCCGGGGCCCGAGCCCTCGGAGCCGATGGTGCGGGCGACCGTCGCGGTCGTGCGGTCGAAGACGACGATGCGGCTGCGGCGCTGGTCGAGCACGAAGCCGTTGCCGGCGGGGTCGAAGGCGACCGCGACCGGGCTGGGCAGGATCGTCGGGCCCGGGTTCGGCGAGCCCCAGATCGACGCGACGGTGCCGTCGGGGTTCAGCAGCTGGACGCGGCCGTTGACCGAGTCGGCCACGGCCCGCACGCCGCTGGCGTCCACGGCCAGGCCCAGCGGCCCGTCGAACTGCCCGCTCGCACGGCCCGACGTGCCGAAGGAGCGCTTGAGCGTGCCGCTGGCGTCGAAGACGTCGATGCGGTCGTTGCCGGTGTTGGCGGCGAAGAGCTCGCCGTTGGGGCCCGCCGCGACGCCGCGCGGGTAGGCGAGGCGGCCCGGCGCGGTGCCGTAGGCGCCCCAGCGCGCCTTGTAGCGGTAGCCGGTGGCCGGCGTGGAGTAGCGGACGATGCGGTGGTTGAGGTCGTCGGCGACGAAGACGCGGCCCTGGGCGTCCATCGTCACGCCGTAGGGGAAGTTCAGCTGGCCGGGACCGGCGCCCTGGCCGAGGCCGACCGAGGCGAGCAGGCGCCCGCCGGTGTCGAACGCCGCGACGCGGTGGTGCTGGTCGTCGGCGACGAGCATGCGCGTGCCGCGCACCGCGACGCCGCGCGGGTTGGCCAGCGTCCCGGCGCCACGATCTCGGCGCCGTGGCCGCCCTGGACGTCGAAGCGCTGCACGCGGTCGTTGCCGGAGTCGACGACGTAGACCACGTCGCCGGAGACCGCCAGGCCGCCGCCGGCCGCTGCGTCGTTGCCGCCGCCCGCGCCGAAGCGGAACTTGCCGATGTCGCTGCCCGGGCCGCCCCAGCTGCCGATCAGGCCGCCGGTCGGGTCGAAGCGCACGACGCGGTTGCTGCCGCCGTCGGCGACGAGGACGGTGCCGTCGCCCGCGACCGCCACCGCGCCGATCGCGCTCAGCTCGCCGGGCCGCGTGCCGGCCGTGCCGATGTCGCGCAGCCACGTCCCGTCGGCGGCGAACTGCTGGATGAGGTGCGAGCCCTGGTCGGTCACGTAGACCGCGCCGTCGGGGCCGACCGCCACGGCCTGCGGGAAGCGCAGGACGCCGCCGCCGCGCTGCCCGTTCTGCTGCACGCCGGTGTACGGGCAGGGGTCGGAGGCGCCCGGGCAGTCGGCCTGCGCGGCGGGTGCGGCGGCGGCGGCGAGGGCGACGATCAGGGTCAGCGGGGCGAGCAGGCGGGTGCGAAGGCGGCGAGGCATCGGGATGTGCAACACCGTAGAAGCACGAAGTCGCGGTCCTGCACGAGGTCTCCCACGGGCGCGGTGCGCGTGCGCACGCCGGTAGGATCGGCCGCGGTGTCCGGCATCGGCGTCCTGCGCGAAGGCCCACTGCACGCGGCCGTCAAGGATCTGTGCGCACGCCCCGGCGATCGCGCCGAGGTGCCGATGGAGGGCTACGTGATCGACCTCGTGCGCGCCGACGGCGAGCTGGTCGAGATCCAGACGGGCGGCTTCTCGCCGCTGGGACCCAAGCTCGACGCGCTGCTGGACGGCCACCGGATGCGCATCGTCCATCCCGTCGCGGCCGAGCGGCGGATCGTGCGGATCGACGAGCACGGCGAGGTCCTCTCGTCGCGGCGCTCGCCGCTGCGCGGCGCCCCCCTGGACGTCTTCGACCGGCTGGTCTCGTTCCCGTCGCTGCTGGCGCACCCGAACCTCACCGTCGAGGTGCTGCTCTGCCGCGAGGACCACATCCGCGCGCCGGAGGCCGGGCGCTCACGCTCGGGGCGCCGGCGGCGCGACCCCGGCCAGCGGCGGCTGGTCGACGTCGTCGGCTCCGTCGTCCTGGCCTCGCCCGCCGACGCGGCGGCGCTGCTGCCCGACGCGCTGGCCGCCGAGCCGTTCACGACGCGCGAGCTGGCGACGGCGCTCGGCTGCCGGATGGTGCTCGCCCAGCGCGTGGCCTACTGCCTGCGCGCGATGGAGGTGCTCGCCGACGCCGGCAAGCGCGGCCGCGCGCCGCTGCACCGGCGCACCGCGTTCTAGCGGGGCTACTGCGTGGCGGCCGCGACGGCCTTGCGCTGGCCGGGGCGCGGCGTCTTGCCGGCCTGGTCGCGCTTGGCCTGCTCCTTGGCCGCGGCGGCGGCCGCGGCGTCCATCTCGGCACGCACGGGGGCGCCCCAGGCCGCTGCGACCGACGCCAGAAC
>JAOPZP010000045.1 GCA_025964055.1 Conexibacter sp. | reverse complement strand
CCTCGATCGAGAGGAACGCCCCGCCCTGGGCGAACACGGCGCCGAGGCTGATCGGGCGCGAGCCACTCTGGAGGTCGAGCTGCAGCGCGAAGTCCGGCAGGTTCTTGCCGCCGTTGGACTGGAACGGGCCGGTGAGGTGCAGCGACAGTGGGTCGGCGAGCTGCGCGAAGCCCTTGAGGTCGACGTCGAGGTTGGCGTCGATGCGGCCGCTGCGGATCGGGTGGTCGGCGCCGAAGGTGTCCTTCAGCAGCGCGGTCGCGTCGCCGCCGCTGCTGGAACTGCCGCCGCTGCCGCACGCCGAGGCGCCCAGCGCGACGAGCGCCAGGAGCAGCAGCAGGACGGGAAGGCGGGCGGAGCGGGACATGGAAGGCGGGGCAACGGGCATTGCGGCGCGCGGGCGCGGCGAGCGTAGCATCGGCCCGGTGCCGCGAACGCCGGTTGTCCTGCTCCTGGCGGCGGTGGTCGCCGCCCTCGTCTCGCTCCCGCCCGGCTCGGCTTCGGCGACGTCCAAGTCGCGCCCGACCGTCGCCGGCGAGCTGCAGAAGCTCGTCGCCGCGGGCACGCTCGACCCGGCGCTCGCCACCCGCTACCGGGACGCCGACCGCCAGGCCCGCACGACGCTCAAGCGCCTGCACGGCTTCCGCCACGCGCAGCTGAAGGCGGTGATCGCCAACCTCGACGCCGCCGCGCGCGGCGGGCTGCTGATCCCCTCCCGCCTGCCCGCGCTGTTCCTCACGCTGCAGCGCAACCGCGCCTGGTGGGCGGCCGCGCCGATCCCGGCCGCCGGACAGCGCATGACGTTCTCGGGCAGCCTGGTCGTCTGGCAGTTCTATCCCGGACAAGGCCTGCAGATCCAGTGGCTCGGCACGTTCGGCAAGGCCAACGCGCTGTGGATGGTCAAGGGCCGCGACCCCGAGCTGCGCCGGCTGCTGGACGAGGCGCTCGGGCTGGCCACGCAGCGCGCCGGCGGCATCGCGTTCGAGTACCTCTTCCGCTTCGACGGCGGCCGGCCGCCGTGGGTCAGCGGCCTCGCTCAGGCCACCGGGCTCTCGGCGCTGTCGCGGGCGGCGGTCCGGCTGAAGGACCCGCGGTACTTCGAGGCGGCCCGCAGCGCGCTGGGGATCTTCCGCACCCCTCCCCCGGCCGGCGTGCGCGTCGCCACGCCCGCGGGCGCCCACTACCTCCAGTACTCGTTCGCGCCCGAGCTGCACATCGCCAACGGCTTCACCCAGGCGCTCAACGGGCTGCACGACTTCGCCGCGCTGGCCCACGACGCCGAGGGCCAGGCGCTCTTCGCCGCCGGCGAGGCGCAGCTGCGCAGCGAGCTGCCGAGCTTCAACACGGGTGCCTGGTCGCTGTACGCCAGGCCCGGCGTCGAGTCCGACCTCGGCTACCACCGGCTGTTGCGCGACTTCCTGCGCGGGCTGTGCAACCGGCTGACCGACGACCTGCGGCGCGCCGGCGGCGGCGTCCCGGTGACCGCACCGGCCCCCGACGTCGGCGGCACGCCCGCAGCCCCGGGCGCTGCCACGCTCCCCGACCCCGCGCTGTACTGCGACACCGCTGAGCGCTTCACCGCCGACATGGTGACCAAGCCGGTGCTGACGCTCACGCCGCCGGCCACGCTGCACGCCCGCGCGTCCGGTTCGATCGACTACACCACCAACAAGGTGGCGATCGTCACGGTGACGATCGCCAAGGGCGCGACGACCGTCGTCCGGCGCACGGCGCGCGTGGGCTACGGCGGCCACGCCATCGGCTTCCGGCCCGCGCAGCCCGGGCCGCACACGGTGCGCGTCCACGCCGTCGACCTCGCCGGCAATGCCGCCGACGCGACCGCCGCGCTCGACGTCGCGGCGGCGCGCAAGCCACGCCGATGAGCCGTCCCATCTAGGCTCTCGCTCCTTGGCAGCCCCGCGGACGATCCTCTACACCGGCAAGGGCGGCGTCGGCAAGACGTCGGTCGCCGCGGCCACGGCGCGCCGGTGCGCCGCCGCCGGCCTGCGCACGGTCGTCCTGAGCACCGATCCCGCCCACAGCCTGTCCGACGCGCTGCAGCAGCCGCTGGGTCCCGAGCCCGTCGCGGCGGGCGACCTGCTGTGGGGCCAGGAGGTCAGCGCGCAGGACGAGCTGGAGCGCAACTGGGCCGGCGTTCAGGACTGGCTGGGCGAGCTGCTGATCGCCCGTGGCGTGGACCGCATCAGCGCCGAGGAGCTGACCGTGCCACCCGGCATGGACGAGCTGTTCAGCCTGCTGGCGATCAAGCGCCACCACGAGTCGGGCGCGTTCGACGTGGTCATCGTCGACTGCGCGCCCACCGGCGAGACGCTGCGGCTGCTGTCGTTCCCCGACGTCGCGCGCTGGTGGCTGGACAAGGTCTTCCCGCAGCAGGGCCGGATCCTCGACGCGGCGCGGCCGTTCGCCCGCGCCGTCCTCGACGTGTCGCTGCCGGGCGCCGAGGTCTTCGACGACGTCCAGCGGCTCGTGCGCAACCTGATCGCGATGAACGAGATCCTGCGCGACAACGAGCACGTCTCGGTGCGCCTGGTGATGACCCCTGACCGGATGGTCGTCGACGAGGCCCGCCGCACGTTCACCTACCTCAACCTGTACGGGTACCTGACCGACGCGGTGGTCGTCAACCGCGTCTTCGGCGCCGAGGTCGGGGAGTACTTCGGCGCGTGGCGCGAGCGCCAGCAGGACCAGCTCGGCGCGGTGCGCGACGCCTTCGCCCCCGTGCCGGTGCTGCAGGCGCCGTACTTCGAGGAGGAGGTCGTGGGCGGCGCGATGCTCGATCGCCTGGGCGCCGCGCTCTTCGACGCCGGCGGCACCGAGCCCCACGCGCTGCTGCACCACCAGGTCTCCGAGCGGCTCGAGCTGCGCCGCGACGGCGCGACGCTCCGGCTCGACCTCCCGTTCGCGGAGCGCGGCGATCTCTCGCTCAAGCGCTTGGGCCCGGAGTTGATCGTGCGCGTGGATGGGCACAAGCGGACCATGCTGCTGCCGCCCGCCCTGGACGACTTCGCGCCGACCGGTGCCGCGTTCGCCGACGGAGCGCTCGTCGTGACCTTCGAACGCGCGCCCGCGGAGGCCGGGACCGATGGCGCCTGAGCCCGACGACCACCTGGCCGAGCTGCGCGAGCGCCTGCGCCAGACGCAGGAGGCGGCCGAGCGGATCGCGGGCCGGGTCCCGCCCCAGGGCTGGGCGACGCCGCGCGAGGGCAACCAGGCCGCCGCCGAGATCCAGGCGCTGGTCGGCGTGCTCGGCACCCTGCGCGAGCTCGTCCCCGAGGATCTCTGGGACCAGGTCCGCGAGATCGTGCGGCAGCTGCTGCTCCTGCTGCGGGCGCTCCTCGACCTCGTGGTGGACCGCCGGGGCGCCGCTCGGCCGGCCGGTGCGCCGGGGCGTGCCGCGCCTGACCTCCAGGACATCCCGATCACGTGATGAACCGATCCTGCCGCGCGCCTACAATCGCCCCGATGGCGCAGGCATCGAGGCGGGCATGATCACCCGCGTACGGCGGGCGTTCGGCGTGCTCGCGCCCGAGCAGCGGCTCGCGGGCGCCTGCGCGCTCGGGCTGTTCGTGACCATGTTCCTGCCCTGGTACACCCGCGACACGACCGCGGTCGTGCACGGCCGGCTGCAGACGATCGGCAGCACGCTGATGGCCTGGAAGGCGTTCTCGTTCGTCGAGGCGGCGATCCTGCTGGTCGCCGTCGGGGTGCTCGTGCTGCTCTTCGCGCGCGGGGAGCGCAAGGCGTTCCACCTGCCCGGCGGCGACGGCCTCGTGATCACCGCCGCGGGCGCCTGGGTCGCGCTGCTGGTCTTCTACCGGCTGCTCGACAACAAGACCGGCGCGACATCGGACTTCCAGAAGGTCGACTACGGCGTCTCCTGGGGCATCTTCGTGACGCTGCTGTGCGGCGCCGCGCTCGCCTACGCAGGCCAGCGCCTGCGCCACGCCCGGCTGACCGAGCCGCCCCTGCCCGGCGAGGGCCCGACGGTCGTGGATCGACGTCCGCGCGGCGACGCGCGCCGAACGCGGCCCCGCCCGCCGACCGAGATGCCGCCGCCCGGCCTCGACGACGATCCGCCGACCGCCGCAACGTCCATCGCCGCCGATCGGCGCCGGGCGGCCCGGCCCGACATCGACGGCGGCACGCAGCTCAGCTTCGACGAGCAGGAATAGGCCGCAATCCGGGCGAGTAGGGCGGGCGAGCGGTGGGAACGCTGATCTCATGTTCAACCGCCGACGCCGTACCGCGGACGCCGTGGCCACCGACGACGACGACGTCGTCGTCGAGCACGGCCCGTCCCTCGCCAAGGGGCCAGCGCTGATCGCAGGGTCGCTGCTCGTGGCCTTCGGGCTCGCGTCCCTGCTGAAGAACAACGACTTCCCGGCGTTCTCGTCCAGCTTCCCGGACGGCACGGTGCAGGGCACCAACTTCCTCGGGTTCGAGGTCAACGGCTGGACCGCGTTCTTCGCGATCACGGCGGGCGCGCTGCTGATGTTCGGCGCCGCGCAGCACCACCTGGCGAAGATCATGTCCCTGCTGGTCGGCCTCGCGCTGGCGGCGTGCGCGGTGTTCGCCATCATCGACGGCCAGGACGTCCTCGGCCTCGCCGCGGCGAACTTCTGGACCAAGCTCGGCTTCGCGGTCGCGGGCGGCGCCATGCTGATCAACGCGCTGATGCCGCGCACGACGCGCCGCCGGCGCGTCGCTCCCGCGACGACCGCCCCCGCGACCGGCGCGACCACCGCCGCCGACCCGGCCTACGCCGACGACGC
>JAOPZP010000002.1 GCA_025964055.1 Conexibacter sp. | reverse complement strand
GGCCGCCCGCGCTCCAGCGCCAGCGCCGCGACGACCCGGCCGGCGCGCACGGTGTCGCGCGCGGGCACCAGCTCGACGCAGACCGTGCCGCCGGGCACGACCAGCGCCAGATCGGCGACGAGCGTGGCGAGCGCCGGGTCGGCGGCGCCGCGATCGACCACCAGGTGCACGTGTCGAGCCATGGTCTGGGCGGTAGGCCGCACGCCGCGCGGCGCCAGCGGCCGACCGGCAACCGGGCGATCGCGGGTGCGGCGCGCGGCCGGGCCCTTGCGGCGCCGCCTGCGGGCCTACCTCCAGGCGTGCCCCCATGACCAGCCCGACGACGCTCCACTGGCCGCCCGACCTGCTGCGCGCCGGCGATCTCACGCGAGTCGCCCTCGACGAGCTGCTGCGGCTCGCCGGGGCCATGAAGGCCGACCGCACCGGCTGGAACGCGGCGCTGGGCGGTGCGTCGCTGGCCTGCCTGTACGAGGTCCCCACCACCCGGGCGGGCCTCTCCGCGCAGGCCGCGGCGCACCGGCTCGGGATGGAGCCGATCACCGTGCGCCCCGACGACCTCTCCCGCGGCGGCGAGAGCTACGAGGACGCCGCGCGGATCCTCTCCGGCTACGCCGCCGCCATCCTCGTGCGCGACCTGCCCGACCGCACGCTGGCCGCGATGGCCGGCGCGGCGACCATCCCCGTCATCAACGCGCGCTCGCCCGACCACCACCCCTGCCAGGCGCTGGCCGACCTCTTCACGCTGCGCGAGCGCTTCCTCCAGCTCGAGGGCCTGACGGTCGCCTACGTCGGCCCGGCCGACAACCTCGCGCGCTCGCTGCTGACCCTCGGCGCGATGGCGGGGATCGACGTCCGGATCGCCGCGCCCGACGACTTCGCGCCCCAGCCGGAGGACCTCGTCGCCGCCGAGGTGCTCGGCGACCTCCACGGCGGCCACGTCTCGCTGACCGACGACCCGATCCAGGCCGTCGAGGGCGCCGACGCCGTGGCGACCGGCCCCTGGCCGCAGCCCGTCGACCCGGTGGAGCGCGCACGGCTCCACGAGCGCCTGCGCCCCTACCGCATCACGCCGCCGCTGCTGGCCCGCGCCAAGCCGACCGCCGTCTTCCTCCACGAGCTCCCGGCCCGGCGCGAGGAGGAGGTGGCCGAGGCGGTCTTCGACGGCCCGCACTCGGTGGTCTGGCAGCAGGCCGCCAACCGCCTGCCCGCCGAGCAGGCGGTCATCCACGCGATGGCGACCCAGCAGGAAGGTGAGCATGGACATTGACATCACGGTCGAGGGCGACGTCCCCGCGTCACAGCTCCAGGAGGCCCGCGCGCGGCTGACGACGCTCGAGCGCTACGTGGACGAGGACGGGGCGCCGGTCGCCGCGCGGCTCACCCTGCGCGACCATCCCGGCCACGGCGATCGTGCGCGCGAGCGGTTCGTCGCCGACGCGAGCCTGCCCTTCGACGGCCGCGTCCTCGCCGCGCACGCCACGGCGCCCACACCCGTCGAGGCGACCGACGCGGTGGTCGGGCGCCTGCGCCGCCAGCTGCGGCGCATCGTCGACACCGACGTGGCCACGCGCAACGACCCGCGCACGATCGCGAAGGCCGTCGCGGACTTCGACCAGGCGCGGCGCCCCTCCCCGGCCCGGGTGAGCAAGCCGCCCGAGGAGCGCGAGATCGTCAGCCGCCGCACCTACGCGCCGGGGCCCGAGCCGACGCTCTCGGCGATCGTCGACCTGCTCGAGGACGCGGAGTACTTCCATCTGTTCGTGCACGTGCGAACCGACGAGGACGTCGTCGTCTTCTGGCGCGACGACGGGCGGATCGGCCTGCTGTTCCCGCCGGGCAGCGCGCTCGCCGACGAGAACGACGTCGTCGTGCCGATGCCGAGCCGCTACAGCGCGCCGCTGACGCTCGCCGCCGCCCGCAGCGAGATGGACCAGCTCGACCACCGGTTCCTCTACTACGTCGACGCCGACGACGGGCGCGGCCGGGTCCTCTACCTGCGCACCGACGGCGACTACGGCCTGGTGGAGCCCGGATGACCGGCGCCGACTGGCGCCAGGAGGACGGCGCCCTCGTCCGCGACCTGCGCTTCCGCGACTTCGACTCGGCGTTCCGGTTCGTGGGGTCCATCGCGCGCGGCTGCGTCGACTACCTGCGGCGGCCCGACATGACCATCTCCGAGTTCAACCACGTGCGGCTCTCGATCAGCAACCCCCACCACGCGGGGATCACCAACGCCGAGCTGCGTCTCGCGGCCAAGGTGGACGCCGTCGTCGCGTGGACCTTCCCCGTCGTGCCGCCGCACGCGTGACGGGCCTGGTCGTCCCGGCGCAGCACAACCCGCTCGCCGAGGGCCTGGAGCACCTGCCGGTCCACCCCACCGTCATGGTGCTCTTCGGCGCCACGGGCGACCTGGCGCGCCGCAAGCTGCTGCCCGCGATCTACGAGCTCGCCCACGACGGGGCGCTGCCCGAGCGCTTCCACCTCGTCGGCGTCGCGCGCAGCGCCGAGACCAGCGACGAGTACCGCCGGCAGGCCGCGATCGCGATCCGGCGGTTCTCGCGCCGCGCGCCCGACGAGGCGGTGCTCCAGCGGCTGCTGGACGAGGTCGAGTACGTCTCCGGCGCGTTCGCCGACCCCGGCGTCTACGACCGGCTCGGCGGGATCCTGCACCACTGCGACGAGGTCGCCGGCTGGCCGATGAACCGCTGCCTGTACCTCGCCACGGCGCCGGCGTTCTTCGCCACGATCGTCGACGAGCTCGGCGCGCACGGCCTGGCTCGGCGCGCCGACGCCGACGTGCGCGTGGTCGTCGAGAAGCCGTTCGGCCGGACGCTGCAGGAGGCGCGCCAGCTCAACCGCCGGATGCTCGCGGTCTTCGAGGAGCGCCAGATCTTCCGCATCGACCACTACCTCGGCAAGGAGACGGTCCAGAACCTCCTCGCCCTGCGCTTCGCCAACCAGCTCTTCGAGCCGGTGTGGAACCGCAACTACGTCGACCACGTGCAGATCACGGCGGCCGAGGAGGTCGGCGTCGGCAGCCGCGCCGGCTTCTACGACCAGACCGGCGCGCTGCGGGACCTCATCCAGAACCACCTCCTGCAGTTGCTGTGCCACGTCGCGATGGAGCCGCCGGCGCGGTTCGGCGCCGACGACGTCCGCAACGAGAAGGTCAAGGTCCTGCAGGCGATCCGGCCGCCGGCGTCGTGGGAGATCCAGCGCCGCGCCGTGCGCGCGCAGTACGGCCCCGGCTTCGTCGGCGGCGACGCCGTGCCGGGCTACCTGGAGGAGGAGGGCGTCCCGCCGGACTCGACCACCGAGACCTACGCGGCATTGCGGTTGTCGGTGGACAACTGGCGCTGGGCCGGGGTGCCGTTCTACGTGCGCACCGGCAAGCGCCTCGCGCGCAAGAAGACCGAGATCGCGGTCGAGCTGCGCCCGGTCCCGCACCTCAGCTTCGCCGCCGACGGCGCGGCGCCCGTGACGCCGAACACGATCGTCCTGTCCATCCAGCCCGACGAGGGAGTCTCCGTGTCGGTCGCCGCCAAGATCCCCGGGCCCCGGATGCGCCTGCGCTCGGTGCTCATGCAGTTCCTCTACGGGACGACGTTCCTGTCGGACTCGCCCGAGGCCTACGAGCGCCTGCTGCTGGACGCGATGCGCGGCGACGCCACGCTGTTCACGCGCGACGACGAGGTCGAGGCGCAGTGGCGCATCTGCGACCCGGTGCTCCGGGCCTGGGAGGCGATGGGCGGCGCGCTGCCGCAGTACGCCGCCGGGTCGCAGGGCCCGGACGAGGCCGCGACGATCCTGATCCCCGGGCACGAGTGGAGGATGATCTGATGCGGCGCGTGTCGGCGGCGATGGTCCGGCACCTGGCCGAGTTCGACGCGCGCGGGCTGCCCGTCGTCTCGGTCTACGCGCGCGTCGAGGTCGACCCCGGCGACCGGGCCCTCGGCACCCACGCCGGCAGCCTGCTGCACGACGTCCGCCAGCAGGCCGCCGGCGGCGGCCTCACGCACTCCGGCCGCCTGTCGCTCAACGAGGACGAGCGCCGCATCTTCGACGCGCTGACCCAGCAGGAGTGGCCCGCCGGCACGGCGGCGATCGTCTCCTGCTCCGGCGCCGGGCTCTACGAGGAGGTCGCGCTGTCGCGGACGATCCGCAACCGCGCCGTCGTGGACGCCACCCCGTGGATCCGTCCCATGACCGCGATCCTCGACGAGGAGCGCTCGGCCTGCGTCGCGATCGTCGACCGCGGCGGCGCGCGCGTGTGGACGCTCGCCCACGGGGAGCTGCACTGGGCGGTCGGGCAGCGCGACGAGACGGTGCGCAAGCCCGACTACGGCGGCTGGGCGGGACTGGACGAGTACCGGGTGCAGCGCCACGCGACCGAGCTCGCCCGCCGCCACTACCGGCGCGCCGCCGACCAGATCCAGGCCGTGTGCACGGCCAACGGCTGCGAGCTGCTGGTGCTCGGCGGCCACCGCCAGGAGCTGCCCGGCTTCGTCGAGGCGCTGCCCAACGACCTGCGCGCGCGCCTCGCGGGGACCATCGCCTCCGACCCGCGCACGTCGACCACCGAGGACGTCCGCCGGGCCGCGTCGGCGGTCGTCGAACGCCACGAGGAGGACCGCCGGCGCCGGTCGATCGGGGAGGTGCTCGACACGCACGCCGCCCACGGTCCCGCGGCCGCCGGGCTGGAGGACTGCCTGTGGGCCGGGACGCTGCGCGCCATCGCGACGCTGCTGGTCGAGCAGCGCGTCGAGGCGCCCGGCGTGATCTGCGACCACGACCACTGGATCGCGCTGGCGGGAGCGCGCTGCCCGCTCTGCGGCCGCCGGACGCGGCAGGTGCCCGACGTCGTCGACGAGCTCGTCGAGGCGGTCATCGAAGAGGGCGGCGAGGTGGCGCACATCAGCGCCGACGACACCCCGCTGCATCACCACGGCACCGCCGCCGCGCTGCGGTTCGTCCTGCCGCCGCGGCCGAGCTAACGCACGGGCACGGCCGGGCGCACGCGAATCGTGCCGCCGACGTGCCCGGCGCGATCGTCGGTCACCACGTCGGCCAGCGCGGTGCGCCAGGCCAGCGTCCGGCGCGCGCCCGGGTCGTCCACGGCCGGGATCTCCTTGGCGGCCACGACGTCGCCGTCCGGCATCGCCGCCGCGACGCGCTCGACGACCGTGCCGTGGCCGGCCGGCTCGGGCCAGGTCATGATGTAGGCGTCGACCCCGGCGGTGTAGCGATGCAGGAAGGCGAAGGCGGCGCGCGCGCCGCGGACGGCGTCCGGATCGTCGCGGCGGGTCGCATGGACATGCCAGACGGTGTGCGCCCCCTGATCCCGCGCGGCCTGCACGAGCAGCGCCGTGACCACGTCGTGGACCACCACCACGTCGTCGCGGGTGACCGCCCCGCCGATCAGCTCCTCGGCCACGCCCGCGGCCTCCGCGCACAGCGTGGCCTCCTCAGCGCCCAGCGCCGCGGGCGACGGGCC
>JAOPZP010000527.1 GCA_025964055.1 Conexibacter sp. | reverse complement strand
GCCGTCGCCGGCGTCGAGGCGGAGCGAAACCAGCTGTCGGCCGCCGTCGAGGCCGCCGCCGTCGAGCTCGGCCTGCGGATCGCCGAGCAGGCGCTGCACGCGAGCGTCGAGGCCCAGCCGGGCGTCGTCGTCGACGTCGTCCGCGGCGCCCTCCGCCGCCTGGTCGAGCGCGACCGCGTCTCGATCCTCGTGCATCCCGACGACCTCGACCTGGTGCGCACCGCGTCCGAGGGCCTGGTCGCCGAGCTGGGCGGCATCGAGCACTGCGAGGTCCAGGCCGAGCGCCGGGTCGCCCGCGGCGGCGCCATCGTGCGCACCGTCGAGGGCGAGGTCGACGCGACGCTGGCCACCAAGCTCGCCCGGGCGCGCGAGGTCCTCCAGGAGGAGCTCAAGCATGCCTGAGGCGTTCCTGGCCGAGGAGGCCCTGCTCGAACGCGTAACCGGCCTGCGCCGCGCGGTCTCGCGCGCCGACCTGCACCGGCGCGCCGGGCGCGTCATGGACCTGATCGGCCTCATCGTCGAGGCCACCGGGCTGGAGGCCGAGGTCGGCGAGGTCTGCCGCATCCGCAGCCAGCGCTCGGGCCGCGACGCGGCCACCGGCGGCTGGACCACGATCCCCGCCGAGGTCGTCGGCTTCCGCTCCGGCCGCACGCTGCTGATGCCACTGGGCGACATGCAGGGCATCGGCCCAGGCGACGTCGTCACGGCCACCGGCAAGCGCGTCTCGGTGGCCATCGGCCCCGAGCTGTTGGGCCGCGTGCTCGACGGCCTCGGCAACCCGATCGACGGCGGCCCGACGCTGGACGCGCTGCCCGAGCGCGACATCGTCGGCTCGCCGCCCTCCCCGCTGGAGCGCCCGCGCATCACCGACCGCGTGACGCTCGGCGTCCGCGCGCTGGACTCGCTCGTGCCCTGCGGCCGCGGCCAGCGCCTCGGCATCTTCGCCGGCTCCGGCGTCGGCAAGTCGTCGCTGCTGGGCATGATCGCCCGGTCGACGTCGGCCGACATCAACGTCATCTGCCTGGTCGGCGAGCGTGGCCGCGAGGTCCGGGAGTTCATCGACCGCGACCTCGGCCCGGCCATCGACCGGTCCGTCGTCGTCGTCGCGACCTCCGACCAGCCGGCGCTCGTGCGCATCAAGGCGGCGATGACCGCCACCGCGATCGCCGAGCACTTCCGCGACCAGGGCGCCGACGTCATGTTGATGATGGACTCGGTCACGCGGTTCGCGATGGCCCAGCGCGAGATCGGCCTGGCCATCGGCGAGCCGCCCGCCACCCGCGGCTACACGCCGTCGGTCTTCGCCCTGCTGCCCAAGCTCCTGGAGCGGTCGGGCACCAGCCCCGAGGGCTCGATCACCGCGTTGTACACCGTGTTGGTCGACGGCGACGACATGAACGAGCCGGTCGCCGACGCGGTCCGGTCGATCCTCGACGGCCACATCGTCCTGACGCGCGAGCTCGCTCACGCCGGCCACTACCCGGCCATCGACGTGCTGCAGTCGGTCTCCCGGCTGGAGCGCGAGATCGGCTCGCCCGACGTGCTCGAGGGCGCGACGCGGCTGCGCTCGCTGCTGGCCGCCTACCGCGACAAGCGCGACCTGATCGCGATCGGCGCCTACGAGCGCGGCAGCGACCCGGTCACCGACAAGGCGATCGACCTCAAGGACGCCATCGACGACTTCCTCAAGCAGCGTCCGGAGGAGGCCGTGCCCGGCCCCGACTCCGACGACCAGCTCCTGCGGACCGTCGGCGTCATCGGCTCCACGGTGGGCGAGCTGGCCGCCGAGATGGCCGAGAGCGCCGCGCCGGGCGGCGCCGTCGTGCCCACCTTCGACGCCGGCCCGGATCCCATCGCCCCGACCGGTCCGTCGGCCATCCCGCCGCTGAACCTGGGCGTCTAGTGGGCCGCGCGAGCACGCCGTCCGACAGTCGTCCAAGCGCCCTCAACGCCCCCACCGTTCGTCCGACCACCCAGAACGAGATGCCTGCCCCCTTCCGATTCGGCCTTCAGCGTGTGCGCGAGATCCGCGCGCACGACGAGGACCAGGCCAAGGAGCGCTTCGCGGCCAGCCTGAGCGAGCGCGTGCGCGGCGAGGCCATCCTGCGCGCCGCCGAGGCGCGGCTCGTCGAGGCCAAGCAGGAGGGCATCGCCCCCGTCACCATCCTGGGCCCGCTGACCGGCTCCGTGCTGGTCTCGCGCCAGGCGTGGGTCGAGCGGCTCGAGCGCTCCCGCGACGACGCCGCCCTGCGGATGACCGGCTACGACGCCGACCTGGCCCGCAGCCGCGCGTCGCTGACCGACGCCAGCCGCGCCCGCGAGGTGCTCGACAAGCTCGAGGAGCGCCAGCGCGACGAGCACCGCCGCGCCGCCGCCCGCGTCGAGAACGCCGAGCTCGACGAGATGGGCCTGCGCGCCTTCACCCGGCAGAGGGCCGCATGAGCGTGACGTCGATCGGCGACCGCGTCGCCGAGATCCAGCAGCACGTCGCCGTCGTCACCGGCGCCGCCGCCAACCCGGCGGCGAGCTCGACGAGCTTCGCCCAGGCGCTGCAGACCGCGCAGGGCACGACCCCGGCGGCCGCGCCGGCGCTGTCGGGCACGCTGAGCAGCGGCAGCCCGACCCAGTACGACGCGCAGATCACCGCCGCGGCGGCCAAGTACGGGCTCGACCCGGCGCTGCTGAAGGGCCTGATCCGCCAGGAGTCCAACTTCGACGCGACCGCGCGCTCGGGCGCCGGCGCGCAGGGCCTGACCCAGCTGATGCCGGGCACGGCCGCCTCGCTGGGCGTCGACGCGAGCGACCCGGCCCAGGCCATCGACGGGGGCGCGCGCTACCTCAAGGCGCAGCTGGACCGCTTCGGCGGCGACCCCGCCAAGGCGCTGGCGGCCTACAACGCCGGCCCGGGCGCGGTCGCCAAGTACGGCGGCGTGCCGCCCTACACCGAGACGCAGGGCTACGTCCAGAAGGTCCTCGCCTACGCGGCGCAGTACGGCAGCGCAGCGCCGACCGCGGCCGCTCCGACCGCCGCCGTACCCGCCACCACGCTGCCGGTCTCGGCCGCGGTGCTCTCCGACTCCACGTCGCCCTCCCTCGACTACTCCACCCTCTGATGCGATCTCCCACCATCACCCCGCCGACCGCGCGGGTGGACGCTCCACGGAGCAGCCCACCGCCCGGTCCGAGCCCCGGGGGCTTCGCCGCCCTCCTCGACGAGACCACGGCCCGGACCGCACCCGCGGAAGGCCCCCAGCCCCAGACCCGCCCGGCACGCAGCGACCAGCCGCGGAGCCGCGACGAGGATGCGTCCCGGCGCGACGGCGAGACGACGCCGCCCGCCGCCCCGGCGACCGCGGCCGAGGTTGTGGCTGCGGCCGCGGCTCCGGTCACGCCGGCTGCCCCGGCTGCGTCGAGCGGCGATCAGCCCGCCGTCGACCCGACCCCCGCCTCCGTGACCGATCCCGACGCGCCGCCGACGCTGTACACGGCGGTCGACCCGTCCGCGCTCGGCGCCGCCGTGCGGCCCGGCGTCGCCGACCCGACGGTCGCCGCGCCGGTCA
>JAOPZP010000512.1 GCA_025964055.1 Conexibacter sp. | reverse complement strand
GCGCGGTAGCGCGCGTCGAAGCACGGCGTCGGGCCGGCGACCTGCTCGGCGTTGACGAACACGCCGCCCGGCGGGAGCACTGAGCGCACGCGCGCGAACAGCGCCCGCTTGACCGCGTCGTCGACGTGGTGGATCGCCAGCGCCGAGACGACGGCATCGAACGGGCCGGGCGGCAGCGGGTCGGCCAGGTCGGCGACGTGCAGCACGGCGCGATCGCCGAGGGTCGCGCGCGCCTGCTCGAGCATCGCCGGCGCGCCGTCGACCAGGACCAGTTCGGCCTCCGGATGCGCCGCGGCGACGCGCCCGGCCAGCAGGCCGGTCCCCGCGCCGAGGTCCAGCACTCGGCGCGGCGGCCGCCCGAGCATCTCGAGCGCCGCGACGGCCGTCCCGTACAAGGCGTCGAACGGCGGGACCAGCCGGCGCCGCGGGGCCTCGTAGGAGGCGGCGGCGGCGTCGAAGGCGGCGGAAGCGGTGTCAGTCATCACGTACAAGCGTACGTGATGACGTACAGTCTGTCCAGCGGGCTACTTGCCGGTGGAGCTGACCGTGATCCCCTTGGCCTTGAGCTCCTGCTGGGCCTCGTTGATCTTCTTGACGCCGTCGCTGGTCGACAGGCCCTGCAGCGACTTGGTCAGGTTCGCGGTGTCGTTCTTGCGCGCGGCCGCCGAGCCCTGGCGGAACACGCCCGCCAGCTCCTTGAGCCCGTCGACGAGCTTCTGGTGGGCGGGCTTGACGTCCGACGGCGGCTTGATCGCGGCGAACTTCGTGGCGGCCTGGTCCAGCGCGGCCGCGCCGCGGTCCAGCCGCGACGCGATCTCCTTGGCCGACGTGCCCGACCCGGTCTGGTCGGAGATGTCGGCGAACGTCTTCTGCAGCGTCTGCCCGGCCTGGGCCAGCTGCTTGCCGTATTCGTCCTTGGACGCGGGCTTGGAGCCTCCGCCGCCACACCCGCCGGCGACGAGCGCGAGCAGGACGGGCACCACGATCAGCAGGCGACGCATCGCCCGATCCTGCCATGTTCGACGCGCCCGCGTACCCTTCATGACGATGGCCCTGGATCCCACCCACACCGCGCTCGGCACCTGGTCGGGCGGCCGCTTCATGCACTTCGGCGCGCCGCTGGACGACGATCGGCTCCTCGCGCTCTTCCGGCCCGACGAGCGCATCCGCACCGTCCTGACCGCCGACGCCTACGGCGCCGGCGAGGCCGACACGCTGCTCGGGCGCGCGCTGGCCGGCGCCGACCGCGACAGCTACTCGCTCGTGGGCGCCGTCGGCCACGACTTCTACGAGGGCGAGCGCGAGGGCGCCAAGGGCTACCCGCGCTTCACCGACCCGCGCCTGCGCGGCCCCGGCGAGTACGCCGCCTACCTGCGCATGGCGACCGAGCGCAGCCTGCAGCGGATCGGCGCCGACCGCTTCGACGTCCTGCTGCTCCACAACCCCGACCGCACGGGCTACACGCACCCGGCCGTCTGGGAGGGCATGGCCGCGCTGCGCGACGCCGGCCTGACGCGCCGCATCGGCATCGCGCCGGGCCCGGCCAACGGCTTCACGCTCGACGTGATCGACTGCTTCGAGCGCTACGGGGAGCTCATCGACTGGGCCATGTTGATCCTCAACCCGCTCGAGCCCTGGCCCGGCGAGCTCGCGCTGCCGGCCGCCGCCGCGCACGACGTCAAGGTCATCACGCGCGTCCTGGACTACGGCGGGCTGTTCCACGACGACCTGCGCCCCGGGCTGCCGATGGGCGAGCGCGACCACCGCGCGTTCCGCCCGCAGGGCTGGATCGAGCGCGGCACCGAGCGCCTGGAGCAGCTGCGCCCGATCGCCCGTCGCCACGGCCTGACGCTGCTGCAGCTCGCCGCCCAGTGGAACCTCGCGCACCCGGCGGTGCACGCCGTCGTCCCGACGCTGATCCAGGAGTCGTGGGACGGCGCCAAGCCCGTCGAGCTGCAGCGCGACGAGCTGGCCACCGTGCCGGTCGACGTCGTCCTCAGCGACGAGGAGGTCGCCGAGATCCGCGCGATCGGCGACAACACGCGTTCCATGGCCCTCAAGGGCGGCGTCCCCGACCACGAGGGCGAGGCGCGCCCCGACCGCTGGTCGGTGGACGGCGAGCTCGAGGAGATCGCCGCCCGCTGGGACATCGCCCCCGGCGACCTGCAGCCGGCGTAGGGCGAAGCCTCGCCCGGGGGGCGAGTTTCGCTGCGGCAGCTCGCCCGGGGGGCTCGCTCCCGCGACCTACGTCCTGCCGACGCCTACGTCTTAACCGAAGAACACCGCGGCGTCGGCGAAGAACTTGTCGTCGAGCGTCTTGGGGTCGCCGAGCGCCTCCGAGATCGGCACCTCGACGATGTCGCCGCCGCGCGCGGCGACCATCACGCCCGAGTGGCCCGCGTTGACGGCCTCGGCCGCCGCGACGCCGAAGCGGGTCGCCAGCACGCGGTCGAACGCCGTGGGCGTGCCGCCGCGCTGGACGTGGCCGAGGATCGTCATGCGCGTCTCGTAGCCGGTCCGCTCCTCGATCTCGCGCTCGAGCATGACCGCGATGCCGCCCAGGCGCGCGTGGCCGAACGCGTCGAGCTGGCCGCCGCCGGTCGTCGACAGCGTCCCCTCGCGCGGCGTCGCGCCCTCGCTGACCACCACGATCGAGAACGTCCGCCCGTTGGCGTGGCGGCGGCGGATGTGGTTGCAGACCTCCTCGATGTCGAACGGCCGCTCGGGCACGAGGATCACGTCGCCGCCGCCGGCCATCCCGGCGTGCGCGGCGATGAAGCCGGCGTGGCGGCCCATGACCTCCAGGATCATCACGCGGTTGTGCGACTCGGCCGTGGTGTGCAGGCGGTCGACCGCGTCGGTGGCGATCTGCACGGCGGTCTGGAACCCGAACGTGTAGTCGGTGCCCTTGAGGTCGTTGTCGATGGTCTTGGGCACGCCGACGATCGGGACGCCGGCGTCGGCCAGCCGCGCGGCGACGCCGAGGGTGTCCTCGCCGCCGATGGCCACCAGGACGTCGACGCCCTGCCTGGCCATGCCCTCGAGCACGCCGTCGACGCCGGGTCCGCCCTCCTTGAAGGGGTTGGTGCGCGAGCTGCCGAGGATCGTGCCGCCGCGCGGCAGGATCCCCTTGGTGCGCTCGGCCGTGAGCTCCTCGCCCTCGCCGTTGAGCACCCCGGCCCAGCCGTAGGTGTAGCCGAACAGGGTGTGGCCGTCCAGGAGGCCCTTGCGGACCACCGCCCGGATGACCGCATTGAGCCCGGGGCAGTCTCCGCCGCCCGTGAGTACGCCGATCCTCGCCATGGGCGGCAATGCTATGACGCCGCCCGACGGCGCCATGGCGCGGCGCTCGGGCTAGACGCCCGAGTGGGCGAGGCGCAGCGCCTCGTCGACCGGCACCGGCACGCCGAGGTGGAAGCCCTGGGCGTAGTCGACGCCGAGCGCGCGCACCGCGTCCAGCGTGTCGGAGTCGGTCACGAACTCCGCCAGGCTCGGCGTGCCGAGGCCGCGCGCGATCGCGACGACGGCCGCGACGACGAGCCGGTCGGTCGGGTTGTCGCGCAGGCCGCGGACGTACTCGCCGTCGATCTTGAGGACGTCGAAGCGCAGGTGCTTGAGGTAGGTGAAGGAGGCGAAGCCGGCGCCGAAGTCGTCGAGCGCGAGGAGGCAGCCGAGGCGCTGCAGGGTGTCGGCCAGCGCGCGGGCGCGGTCGAGGTTGACGATCGCCGCGGTCTCGGTGATCTCGATGATCAGCCGCTGCGGCGGCACCGGTGTCTCGGTCAGCACGGCCTCGAGCCAGCCGGCGAAGTCGGCGTCGCCCATCGTCCGGCCCGAGAGGTTGACCGAGAGCGTGACCGGGTGGCCGGCCTCGTGCTCGCGGCGCAGCAGCGCGACCGCGTTGCCGACGACCCAGCGGTCGATGGCCTGGACGAGGTCGAAGCGCTCGGCGATCGGCAGGAACGCGGCGGGCGGGATGAGCTCGTCGTCGTCGCCGCGCATGCGCAGCAGCAGCTCGAAGGCGGGGATCGGGTCGGGCTGGCCAGCGGCGGCCAGCGCGATGATCGGCTGAGCGTGCAGCTCGAAGCGGTCCTCGGCCAGCGCAGTGCGGATCCGCTGCAGCCACGAGAGGCGCGACAGCCGCCGGCCGGGCCCGATGAGCTCGCGCTCGTGCAGGGAGGAGCGGTTGCGCCCCGCCTCCTTGGCGTCGTACATGGCGATGTCGGCCTCGACCAGCAGCTCCTCGGCCGTCAGCCCGTCGGTGCCGTGGAAGAGGGCGAGCCCGGCGGAGGCCGTGACCCGCGCGTGGCGCGCGTCGTCGGCGACGATCCCGTCGCGCTCGACCGCGTGCAGGAGCTTGGCGGCGACCGCGCCGGCCTCCTCCTCGCTGGCCTCGGGCAGGATCACGCCGAACTCGTCGCCGCCGAGGCGGGCGATGACGTCGGTCTCGCGCAGCTCGGTGCGCAACGTGGCGCCGAGCCGGGCCATCAGCTCGTCGCCGACCGGGTGGCCGAGCGTGTCGTTGACGTACTTGAAGCCGTCGAGGTCGAGCACCAGGACGGCGCCTTGGCGCTCGTAGCGCTCGGCGGCGGCCAGTGCGCGGTCGAGCTCCTCCTCGAAGCGGCGGCGGTTGAAGAGGCCGGTGAGCGCGTCGTGGTCGGCGAGGTACTGGAGCTGGCCCTCGAAGCGCTTGCGCTCGGTGATGTCGACGATCTGCCCGATGCCGTAGGCGGGGCGCCCGTCGTCGCCGTTGACCGCCGCGACGGTCACGAGCGTCCAGATGACGTGGCCGTCGTCGTGCACCATGCGGCACTCCGCGGTGATGCGCTCCTCGGTCCCGCCGGCGAGGGCGATCAGCCGGCGGCGCGTGTCGCGCATCTCATCGGGATGCAGGAACGAGCTGACCCGGCGCTCCAGCAGCGTCTGGCGATCGCAGCCCAGCAGCTCGGCGAGCGCGGCGTTGACCGTGAGCCACTGGCCGGGATCGGGGCCCTGGAGGTTCAGCACGCACACGCCGATCGGCGCATGCTCGAAGGCGGTGCGGAAGCGGCGCTCGGCGAGCCGCCGGCCGGCCTCGAGCTCGTGGAGGTCGGTGACGTCCTGGGTCGTGCCCCAGACCCGGGCGATCCGCCCGTCGACGCGGTCGGCGGCCGCGCCGCGGCCGTGCATCATCCGCTCGCTGCCGTCGGGCCGGGTCAGGCGATAGGTGACGTCGAACGGCTCGCCGTCGTCGAAGGCGCGGGCGAACGCGGCGCGGACCACCGGCGCGTCCTCGGG
Organism: Conexibacter sp.; assembly: GCA_025964055.1. Taxonomy (GTDB): domain Bacteria; phylum Actinomycetota; class Thermoleophilia; order Solirubrobacterales; family Solirubrobacteraceae; genus Baekduia. Next base: position 3,580 of record JAOPZP010000512.1, on the reverse strand, counting down.
GTGCATGAGCGCGTCGTGCACCTCGTTGCGCCGCTCGGGCCGGTCGTCGGGGTCGAGGCCGAAGATCCGGTACAGGCCCGACGTCCAGGACGTCTCGCCGGTCGCCACGTCGAGCGACCAGCTGCCGAGCTGGGCCATGTCCTGGGCGTCCTCGAGCAGCGCCTGCTGGCGCCGGGCTTCCTCGGCGGCGGCCGTGGCGCGCTCCTCGGCCTCGCGCCCGCGCTGCTCGGTGGCCTTGCGGGCGCTGATGTCGCGCGTGGTGGTGACGGCCTCGACGAAGGCGCCGTGCTCGTCGAGGACGGGGGAGACGGTCGACTCCAGCCACAGCTCGTGGCCGTCGCGGCGGTGGCGGATGCGGTAGCTGACGACGCTGCTGACGGCCGAGCGCGCGAGCTCGTGGGAGCGGTGCAGCGCCGCGGCGTCGTCGGGGTGGCACACGTCGGCGGCCCAGAACCCGACGAGGTGCCGGGCCTCGATCCCCAGCAGCGCCTCGGCGCCGCCGGCGGCGTACAGGATGCGGCCGTCGCCGTCGTGACGGGCGATGAGGTCGCCGGCGTGGGTGGCCAGCAGGGCGAGCTCGCGCTCGCGCTCGGCCAGCGCGGCCTGGGCCTCGACGAAGGCGGTGACGTCGACGAACGAGGTGACGACGCCGTACGGCGCGGCGCCGCCGTCGGCGAAGAGCGGGACCGCGTTGACGCGCAGCCACTGCTTGGTGCCGTCGCGGCGCTCGAAGATCACGCGCACGTCGCGCTGCGGGCGGCCGGTGGCGATCGCCTTCAGCGCGGGTTGTTCGTCGCGGACCATGAGGCTGCCGTCGGGGTGCCGCGGGGTGAACGACGGCTCGTCGGGGCCGCGGCCGACGAGGCGGTCCTGCACCGGGGTGTGGATGCCCGCGATCACGCACGCCGCGACGTTGGAGGCGCGGATCGTGCCGGTGGCGTCCTGGACGATCAGGCCCTCGGTGGTGGCGTCGGCGGCCGGGCCGAGCAGGCCGGACCAGGCGTCGTCCGAGGTGGGGGCGTGGCGGAGCGGCATGCGAGGAGTCCTCCACCCGTGGGTCGGCGCGAGCGGCCCCCGACTTGAGGTCCGGGGTCGGGTGGATCGGGCGGATTCCGCGTCCGCGCAGCACTTGCGCGTAACTTCCTGGCGCCCGGCCCGTTCGAGCGGCACATGCATCACCGAACGAGGAGCTGGAACCGATGAAGATGTCGCGATGGAGCGGCGCGGCGGCCGTGGTCGCCTGTGCCCTGGCCGCATTGCCGGCGGCCGCGTCGGCCAATGTCCAGGTCGGGTCCTCCGGCTGGCTCTGGGGCAACCCGCTGCCGCAGGGCAACACCCTGCGTGCAATGACCTTCTCCGGTCCGACCGGCTACGCGGTCGGGGACTTCGGCACCTTGCTGAAGACCACCGACGCGGGCGACACGTGGAGCGGCCTGCCGGCCGGCACGTTCACCAACCTCACCGAGGTCCAGGCCGTCGACGCCAACACGGTCGTCGCCGGCGGCGGCTGCGTCGCGCGCATCTCGACCAACGGCGGCGCGTCGTTCGCGCGCATCGCGTTCACGCCGGTCGAGTCCAGCTGCCCGGACGGCTCGCGCCTCGCGGCGCTCTGGTACATCAGCCCCAACCACGGCTACCTGCTGCTGACCGACGGCTCGGTCTTCGAGACCAACGACGGCATCCAGTTCGCGACCAAGACCGCGCTGCCCGGCACCCGCCAGGCCGGCGGCGGCGTCGTGCCGACCGACGTCCGGTTCCTCACCGACACCGAGGGCTTCGCGACCACGTCGGACGGCAACATCTTCCACACGACCGACTCCGGCGTCACGTGGAAGTCGGTGAGCAACACCGACCGCCCGGTGAAGGCGCTGACCTTCGCCACCGGTCAGATCGGCTACGCGGTGGGCGACCGCTCGCTCTTCCTGAAGACCACCGACGGCGGCCTGACGTGGAGCGCCAAGGACATCGGCGGAACGTCCACCCAGAACCTGACCGCGGTGCGCTGCGCCGACGAGAAGACCTGCGTCGTGACGACCGACGCCGGCACGCTGCTGGGCATCACGACCGACGGCGGCACCACCTTCACGTTCCCGACGCCGTCGACGGACCCGATCCTCGCGGCGGGCTTCGCGACGCCGACGCGCCTGGCGGCCGCCGGCCAGCAGGGCTCGACGGTCGTCTCCGACGACACCGGCGTGAACTTCCGCCCGATCGGCGGGCGCCTCACCGGCAGGTTCACGCGCGTCCGCGCGGGCAAGGTGCCCGGCTCGGCCTTCGCGCCGGGTCCCAACGCGACGCTCGGCAAGACCGTCGACGGCGGCAGGACCTGGACGCGCGGCAACGTCACCACGACCGCCGACGTCCTGGACGTCTCGTTCCCGACCATCAACGACGGGTACGCGCTCGACGTCTCCGGCGGGCTGTTCCGCACCTCGTCGGGCGGCCAGTTCTGGAAGACGCTGGACACGGGCAGCACGGCCCGTCCGGGCGCCGTCTACGCGCCGAGCGCCGACACCGTCATGGTGATCGGGCCGACCGGCGTGCGCCGCTCGACCGACGGCGGCGGCTCGTTCGTCGCGGTCAAGGGCGACGTGGCGCGGACGCTGCTGCGGGAGGTCGACCGCGCCGGCACGGCGATCGTCGCCTACGGCGACCAGGACCTCATCCGCTCGCTCGACGACGGCAAGACGTGGAAGGCCGTCAAGAAGCCGGGCAAGTACGTCAAGCGCGGCAAGCGGCTCGTCAACCGCCTCGGGGTCCGCAACGTGGACTTCGTCGATGCCAACCATGGGTTCCTCCTGGACTCCGGCGGGCGGCTGTTCCGCACCAGCAACGGCGGCAAGGCGTGGAGCGAGCTGGCCGGCGTGGGCACGAACACCGCGCGCGGCATGTCGTTCTCCACGGCGCAGAACGGCTACCTCGTCATCAGCACCTTCGGTGACGTGCGCACGCCGACCGGGTTCCTGCTGCGCACCGACGACGGCGGCGAGACCTGGCACCCACAGTTCGTGGTGTCCAACCCGATCGTCGACGACGGCGTGGCCGCCGGCGGCGGGACCGACTACCTGCTCGGCGGCGAGCAGTCGCTGCTCTACAGCACGACGGGCGGCGACACCGGGCCCAGCAGCGACCTGACGATCGCCGCGCCCAAGACCCGGTACACGAAGCCCACGCACATCGTGGTCACCGGCAAGCTCAAGCCGGCCTCCGGCAACGAGCGGATCACGGTGTCCTACCGGCGTCCCGGGTCGACGCGGTGGCAGGCCCAGACGGTGGCCGCGAGCGCCAATGGCTCCTACACCACCAGCTGGAACCTGGCCAAGGGCGCCAACCAGTTCGTCGCCCAGTGGCAGGGCAACTTCGCCGCCCACGGCGACGGATCCAAGGTCCTGACGGTGACCGTCGGGAAGGTGAAGAAGGGGCCCGCGAAGAAGTAGGCGGGACCCGCTGGAACAGGATCACGGCGTGCGCCGGGCGCGGAACCGCGTCCGGTGATCGCGCCGGTGGAGAAGTGCGACGGCCGCCCCGCGTTTGGGCGGCCGTCTCGCGTTCGCTGGCCGGTGCTACGCCGCGGCGATCG
>JAOPZP010000496.1 GCA_025964055.1 Conexibacter sp. | reverse complement strand
ATCGACTTCGACCACGGCGTCACCGAGGTCGACCGTCCGATCCGCGAGCAGGGCATCTACAAGCGCGACGTGCGCGTCGGCCACAACGTCTGGGTCGGCTACGGCGCCTGCTTCCTGCGCGGCGCGATGGTCGGCGACAACTGCGTGATCGGGACCAACACGGTCGTGACGAAGGACCTGCCGGCGGATGCGGTCGTGGCGGGGGCGCCGGCACGGGTGCTGCGGATGCGCGAGGCGCCGCAGACGCTGCGGTGGGCTTGACGGGCCTGCGCTCGTGGCGCCCGTGTTCGTGGCGGCGTCGGTGGGTTCTTCGCGGGGATCCTTGGTCCTACGGCGCCAACAACATCGCCGGATCGGCGAACGGCGCGAGATTCCGCACCGCCGACCCGTGCATCCCGGCGAGGGCCGCGTCCAGGCACGCCAGATGCCCCGCCGCCCGCTCGCGCGGATACGGCCCCGAGATGTCGCGCGTCACCAGGAACGCCCAGTCACTCGACTGCAGCGCCAGCAGCTCCCGGACCGCGCGCGGGCTCGCCCCGCCCTGCTCGGCCGCGGCCAGCGTGCGGAGCTCCGCGTCGCGGGCCGCGAAGGCCATGTCGGCGACCTGCGGCCCGTCCCAGGTCCACAGCGTGCGCGGCTCGCCCCAGCTGGTCGTCGGGAGGTCGTCGGGCGCGTCGGCCGCAGGAGTCGCAGCGAGCGCTTCGTCGAGCCCGACGATCTCCAGCCCGGCGCGCGCCGCCTCGTCCAGCACGGCGGCCAGCCAGTCCAGCCCCTCGTACCAGTGGTGGCCGAGCAGCTCGGTGTCCAGCGCGCAGACCGACAGGCCGCCGCCGGCCACGCGGCGCTGCACGCGCGCGACGAAGTCCCGGGCGTCGGCGACGGCCTGCTCGCGCGCGCGGTCGCGGTCGTAGACCGCCCCGTCGTTGGCCCAGGGATGGTGGTGGTGGACGGTCCTGCGGTGCGAGTCGCGGTAGGCGCCCGCGGCCGGGTAGCCGCCCTCGCTCCACACGAGCTCGATCGTCTCGCGGTCCAGGGGCGCCAGCAGCGGGCCGTCAGCCGTCGCCAGCGGGCGCAGCGGGTCGGCCAGGACGTCGGTGAGGTCGACGCACGTCGCGTGCACGCCGGCCTCCTCCAGCAGGGGGTGCAGCCACGGCGCGTGGGCGCACTCCGGCAGCCACAGCCCGCCACCCCAGCACCCGGCGCGCGCACGGTGCGACTCGATCCCCGCGCGCAGCTGCAGCCGCACGCCGGCGTCGGTGGCCAGCAGCGGCAGGATCGCGTGGGTGGCCGAGCTGGTCCAGTCGGCGTGGCGCAGCAGCCCCGCGGCCAGGCCGCCGTCGCCGAGCGCCTCGAGCCGGTCGGCGGCGCGCGCGTAGTCGCCGCCCGCGCGATGGACCTCGTCGGCCAGCGCGGGCTCGCCGCCGCTGCGGCAGCCCTCGGCGTCGAGCTCGTGGGTCGTCACGCGCAGATCGCGCAGGAACGAGAGCAGCCGCGCGTGCACGCCCGGCGCCTCGAGCTGGTCGGCCAGCACCGGCGTGATCGAGAGCGTGACGCCGCCGCCGGCGCGCGCGTCGAGCAGGTCCAGCAGCGGCACGTACACCGTCGCGGCCGCCTCGAACAGCCACTCCTCGCCGAACGGCCACGTCCCGAAGCCCTCGACGTACGGCATGTGCGTGTGCAGGACGATCGCCAGGCGACCGTCGGCCGGGCTCATGGGCGGCAGACGGCGACGAAGTCCAGCGCGCGCTCGAGCGGACGGTCCGCCGTCAGCGTGAAGTCGGCCACGGAGATCGCCGGAGTGAACCAGTCGTAGAAGCGCTTGGTGATCCCGAGCTTTGAATGCACGTCGTCCCAGCGCAGCCGCTTCAGCGCGAGCTCGTGCACCGCGAGCTTGCGGGCGTGGAACAACCCGTACATCTCGACCTCGCCGAAGTGCGCCTCGCACAGCGCCCGGAACTCCTCGGGCCGGTACTCCTTGACGTGCCACGGGTTGCCGGACTTCTCGGCCCCCTCCGGCGCGAGCGTCAGGACGTTCGGCGTCGAGACGACGACGCACGGCGAGGCGCTGCCGGCCACCAGCCGCTTGAAGCGCTCCAGCACCTCGTCGGGGTTCTGCACGTGCTCGATGGTCTGCAGGAACACGACGGCGTCGGCCGGCTCGTCGAACGTCTCGACGAGGTCGCGCGCGAAGCGGACGTTGGCGCCGGTGTAGCGCAGCCGCGCGTGCTCGTGGGCCTCGGGGTTGGCGTCGACCCCGACGACCGCCGCGGCGCGCTGCGCCAGCACGCCGGTGCCGTAGCCCTCGCCGCAGGCCATGTCGATGATCCGCTGCCCGGCCAGGCGGTCGCGGATCCACTCGTAGACGATCAGATGGCGCTGGTACCAGTAGTTCTCCTCCGGCACGTCGGGCAGCGTCCGCTCCCCGGTCAGCGCCAGCGGCGGGACCCCGGGAGGCTGGTCGCGCTGGAGGTACAGCGGGGGCTCGGTCTGCTCGGACATGGGTCGGCGGGACGGTACACCGGGCCCTCCGCCGGCGGCCTGCCGCCGGAGGGTCTCGGCTAGCATGCCGCGCCTCATGAGCCCCGCCCCTGCCACCGCGGAGGAGATCCGCGACGTCAACACCCGGTACCACGACGGCGCGGCCGCCGACTACGACGCCAAGTGGGGGATCGACTTCGGCGAGATCGGCCGCACGCAGGTGCTGGGCAAGCTGCGCAAGGCGCTGGGCGGCCGGTTGCGTGCGTTCGACCGCAGCCTCGAGCTGGGCGCCGGCACGGGCTACTTCTCGCTGAACCTCCTGCAGGCCGGCGTCATCACCGACGCCACGTGCACCGACATCTCCCAGGGCATGGTCGACACGCTGGCCGCCAACGCGCAGCGGCTGGGCCTGCAGGTCGACGCGCGCATCGCCGACGCCGAGGCGCTGCCGTTCGACGACGACTCCTTCGACCTCGTGCTCGGCCACGCGGTCCTGCACCACCTGCCCGACCTCGATCAGGCGTGGCGCGAGATCCTGCGCGTGCTGCGGCCCGGCGGCGTCGCGGTGTTCGCCGGCGAGCCCTCGCACTACGGCGACCGCATCGCCAGCGTGCCCAAGCGCGCGGCCTCGCGCGCCGCCCCGGCGTGGCGCCGCGTCATGCGCGCCCGCCCCGCGCAGGAGGGCCACCAGGACGGCGGCGCGGTCAACCACCAGCTCGAGTCGATGGTCGACGTCCACGCCTTCACGCCCGAGCAGCTGTCGGCCGGCGCACGGGCCGCGGGCTTCGCCGACGTGCGCGTGCGCGGCGAGGAGCTGCTGGCCAACTGGTTCGGGTGGGCCAACCGCGCGCTGGAGGCCAGCGCCGACCCCGAGACCGTGCCGTGGGCCTGGAAGATGTACGCCTTCCGCGGGTACATCGGCCTGCAGCACGTCGACCGCGTCCTGCTCGAGCCGCGCCTGCCGCCGGCGATGTTCTACAACCTGATGATCACCGCGGAGAAGGCTCCGGCCTAGCGGGGCGGCGGCGGCGGCGGACGTTCGGCGCGTCCGCCGAGCGGGCATCACCGCAGCCATCGCCTCCACGTTCTCAGGCCCCTTCTCGGCGGCGTCCCGCCGTCGCAGGCTCGCGCGCAGCTTGAGCGTGGCGCTGTTCGTGCTGGGCCTCGCCACGCTCGTGGCGATCGGACTGCTGGCGATGTTCGCGCTGCCCGGCGCGCTGGGCCGCAAGCCCTACCGGGTCCCGTCGGGCTCGATGGTGCCCACGCTGCGCATCGGCTCGCACTTCATCGCCAACCAGCACGCCTACGACGGCGGGGCGCTCCCGCAGCTCGGCGACATCATCGTCTTCCACCCGCCCGCCGGCAGCGCCGACGACACGTGCGCCACGCCCGACCGCCAGCCCGACGCGCCGTGCAGCTGGCCCGACGGCGGCCCGGCGCGCGTGACGTTCGTCAAGCGCGTGGTCGCGCTGCCGGGCGACCGGCTGTCGCTCGTCCAGGGCCACGTCGTGCGCAACGGCATCGAGCTCGCCGAGCCGTACGCCAGCTTCCGCGCGTGCGAGCGCGACCGCAGCACCGGGTGCACGTTCGCCCGCGAGATCACCATCCCCGCCGGCCACGTCTTCGTCATGGGCGACAACCGCGGCGCGTCCGACGACAGCCGCTTCTGGGGCCCGGTGGCGCGCAGCTCGATCCTCGGGCGCGTCGACCGCTGCGGCTTCCTCCAGCTGTCCTGCCACGCCCGGCGCAACTGAGCGGCGGGAGCGCGGCGCGGCCGGCCCTCAGCGCCGCGGGCGCGTGGCCGCGATCACCATGCCCATGTCCTCGTCGGCGAGGCCGGCCGCGGCGGCCCGGGCGAAGCGCTCGCGCACCGCCGGGGCGAGGCCCAGGTCGAGCGCGTGCCGCGCCGCCGCCTCCAGCACGAGGTCGGCGTCCTTCAGCGCGTGCTTGAGCGGGAACGAGACGGGCAGCTTGCCCTCGATCATGCCCGGCGCCTTGAGGTGGGCGTAGCCGATGTCCAGCGAGCCGCCCTCGATGGCGTCGAGGAAGAAGCGGGGATCGAGGTCGAGGCCCTCGGCGAGCGCCAGCGTCTCGGCGATCCCGTCGGTCACGGCGAGCAGCCAGTGGTTCATGACGAGCTTGAAGCGGCTGCCGCTGCCCGCCTCGCCCAAGGTGATGGTCTTGGATCCGACCGCGTCGAACAGCGGGGCCAGGCGCTCCAGCGCGTCCGCGGGCCCGGACGCGAGGATGACCAGCTCGCCCTGCTCGGCCGGCCCGCGCGTGCCCAGGACGGGCGCGTCGACGAACGTCAGCCCGTGCTCCTGGGCGAGCGCGGCCAGGCGCTCGGCTCCCTCGATCCCGACCGTCGAGGCCTGCCACCACACGGCTCCGTCCGGGGCGGCGGGCGCGGCGGAGCCCATGACCTCCTCGACCACCCCGGCGTCGGTCAGCATCGTGACGAGCACCTCGGCGCCGGCGACCGCGCCCGCCGGGTCGTCGGCGACCTCGGCGCCCTGCTCGGCCAGCGGCGCGGCCTTGTCGGTCGAGCGGTTCCAGACGGTGACGTCGTGCCCGGCCTGCGCGAGGTGGCGCGCCATGGGAGCGCCCATGATGCCGGTGCCGAGGAAGGCGATCTTCATGCCGGTGGCCTACCCCGGCCGGTCCGCCGCGTAGCGTGCGATCGCCGCCCGGCGCTCCTGCGCGTCGTCGACGGTCGGCACGTAACGGCGCGTGCGCGCGGCCGGCTCAACCTACAATCGCTCCCATGGGCGAGCTCCTGCAGGACTTCCCGCTCTTCCCGCTCGGCCTCGTGGCCGTCCCCCACGAGATCGTCCCCCTGCACATCTTCGAGGACCGCTACAAGGCGATGATCGCCGAGTGCGTCGACGAGGGACGTGAGTTCGGGATCGTCTGGGCCGCCGAGGACGGGCTGCGCGTGACCGGCTGCGCGATGCAGGTGACCGAGGTGCTCGAGCGCCACGACGACGGCCGGCTCGACATCCTCACGCAGGGCACACGGCCCTTCCGCCTGGTCGAGGAGCACTTCGACCACGCCTATCCCGCCGGCGAGGTCGAGTTCCTCGACGACCAGGTCGAGCACCCCGACGTGCCCGCGGTCGAGGCGGCGCACGAGGCCTACGGGAGCCTCGTCACGGAGGCCACCGACAAGGTGCTCGAGCCCGAGGTGCTCGAGCCGCTGACCGCCTACGAGATGGCGGCGACCGTCGACTTCGGCCCCGACGCCAAGCAGGGGCTGCTGGACCTGCGCTCCGAGAACGCGCGCCTGCGGCTGCTGACGCGGCTGTTCCGCGCGGCGGTCCGGCGGCTGGACTTCATCGAGCGCGCGCAGGCTCGGGCGCGGTCGAACGGGAAGGTTCGCTTCGGCTGAGCGGCGCGCCGATCTCGGCGGCGGGCGGGCGCGCCTTGCCGCCCTGGGCCGCCAGCCACGAGCCGGCGAGGATCAGGACCAGACCGCCGATCGTGCCGAGCGTCAGCTGCTCGTGGAGCAGCGTCACGCCGTAGACCACCGCGAACGCCGGGGCGACGTACGCGACGACCGACGCGCGCGCCGGGCCGACCTCGGCGATCGAGGTGTAGAAGAACAGGAAGGCCAGGCCGGTGCCGCCCGCGCCGAGCGCGAGCATCGCCAGCACCGCGTTCGCGCCGGGCACTGCGTGCGGGAGCGAGAACAGCGCCACGGGCAGCCAGGCGACCGCGCCGATGACGAGGTTGGAGGCCGCCACGCCGACCGGCGGCACGCCGGTGAACGCGCGCTTGGCGATGAGCATCGCCACCGCGTAGCAGGCGCCCGAGCCGACGATCATCAGCCCGCCGAGCAGCGTCTTGGCGTCGCCGCTGAGGTCGACGCCGAAGAGCACCACGACCCCGACCATGCCCAGGACCACGCCGACCAGGCCCCAGCCGTGGGAGCGCTCCGCCGGGTCGACGCGGACGGCGAGCAGCGCCACGAACAGCGGCGAGGTCGCGACGAGGATCCCGGCCAGCGCCGAGGGCACGTGGTTCTCGCCGAAGGTGATCAGGCCGAACGGGACGATGACCTGCGCCGCGGCGAGCGCGAGCGCCCACCGCCAGCGCGCGAGGATCTGCGGCAGCGCGCCGGCGCGGACGGCCAGCGGCAGCAGCACGAGCGCGCCGAGGATCGTCCGCACGCAGATGATGAAGCCCTCCGACAGCCCGTCGTCGAGCGCCACCTTGATGAACAGGTACGACGCGCCCCACAGGGCGGCGGTGAAGGCCAGCGAGAGCCAGGCGCGGCGAGACACCGAGGGAGTGTCCCAGCTGGCGACCCCAGCCCCGATGATGATGTCTTGTCCCGCCCATCAGCGCTGCTGATGCGTCGAACAGGCGCTCAGCGCGCCAGGCCGCAGGGCCCGCGGGCCAGGTCGCGCGTGAGCTTGGCCAGCCCGTAGAACGCCTGCGGCTGGCGCGGGCTCGTGTCGCTGAAGGAGACGGTGCCCTGCTCGCTGCGCACCCGGTAGCTCAGCGTCGAGATCGCGCCGGGCTTCAGCGCGAGGTGCCGGTCGGCCAGCCCGACCTGCTCCTTGGCGTGGTCGCCGTCGAGCTCGCGCCGCAGCGCACGGGCGTCGATCAGCTGCGCGGACGAGATCGGCTTCGGCGCGCCGCCGTTGCACGAGACGTGGCCGTCGTCGATGACGCGCAGGCTCAGCGTGGCGCCCGGGATCGACCCGGAGCGCTGCACGACGAACAGGTCGGCGGGCCGGGGGCCGTTGCAGCCGGTCGCGGCCGCCGCGGCGGCGGCGAGCAGGACGGCGAGGGCGACGGTCATGCAACGGGGCACGGGCGCATCCTGACCGAGCGCCGCCGCGCTTGCGTCACCGCCGGCCGGGCCTAGCCCCAGCACCATGGCTGCCCCCGAGATCCCCCGCCCGGCGCGCGTCCCCGCCGGCGCCAACGCCAGCGGCGACGGCATCGCCCTCGGCTCGGGCCCCGTGCCGATCGACGCCTACATCGACTTCCAGTGCCCGTTCTGCCGCATGTTCGAGGAGCGCTCGGGCGCCACGCTGGCCCGGCTGGTCTCCGAGGATCGCGTGACGCTCGTCTACCACCCGCTCGGCTTCCTCGATCAGCTGTCGACGACCCGCTACTCCTCGCGCGCCTCCTCCGCGTCGGGCTGCGCGTCGGACGCCGGCGCGTTCGCGCCGTTCAAGGACGCGCTGTTCGCCAACCAGCCGCCGGAGGGCGGCGCCGGCCTCAGCGACGAGGAGCTGGTCGTCCTCGGCCAGGCGGCCGGCATCGACGACGCCGCCTTCGCGCGCTGCGTGACCGGCCACGCCTACCTGGAGTGGACGGCCTACGTGACCGAGCGCGGCCTGGCCCGCGGCGTCAGCGGCACGCCCACGGTGCTCGTCGCCGGCGTCCCGGTCCCGGCCAACCCGGACACGATCGAGGCCGCGGTCGCCGCGGTCATGGAGGCGGCGGTGCGCTGAGCGCGTTGGCGCTTCAGGCGGCGACGGCCGCGCCGCCGCGCCGCGGGTCGCCCGCGCCGCTGACCGCACCGGTGGCGGGGTCGCGCTCGACGGCCTGCACGCCGCCGAAGAAGAGGTTGCGCTCGCGGAAGGGCGCGACGCGATACCCGAGCGCGCGCAACTCCTCGAGCGGGATGCCCGGCTCGGCGTACACGACGCCGGCTTCGAAGTGCACCCTGGGCGCCAGCACGGCGTCGGCGGCGGCCATCCCGTGGTCGACGACATTGACGACCGTCTGCAGGATCGCCGACCGGATCCGGTTCGAGCCGGCGCTGCCGAGCACGATCTGGACGTCGCCGGCCCGATTGAGGACCACGGTGGGGGCCATCATCGACGGCATCCGCCGTCCCGGCGGGTCGCGGAAGAAGCCGAGCGGACTGAGGTCCTCCTCGCCCATGATGTTGTTGAGATGGATGCCGGTGCCCGGGACGATGACGCCGGCGCCCTCGCCGTTGGTGGTCGTCACCGAGCAGGCGCGCCCGTCGCCGTCGAGCACCGACACGTGCGTCGTCGAGCCCAGGTTGGCCGCGAGGAAGCGCTCCAGGAAGCCGGGGTCGGCCAGGCACGCCGTGAACTCCGG
>JAOPZP010000468.1 GCA_025964055.1 Conexibacter sp. | reverse complement strand
GGTAGGACGGACCGCATGCAGACGCGCACGCTCGCTCCCGGACTCGACGTCCCGGTCGTCGGCCTCGGCACGTGGCAGGTGTTCGACGTCGGCGAGGGCGGCGTGCCGGCCGCCCGGGCGGTGGTCGAGGCGATGCTCGCGGCGGGCGCCCGGCTGTTCGACTCCTCGCCGATGTACGGGCGCGCGCAGGGCGTGCTGTCGGCCGCGCTGGGCGCGCGCCGCGACGAGGCGATCGTCGCCACCAAGATCTGGACGCCGTCGGTCACCGAGGGCCGGGTCCAGTTCCGCGACCAGCTCGAGCTCTACGGCGGCCACGTCGAGGTCGAGCAGGTCCACAACCTCGTGGCCTGGCGCGAGCACCTCGCATGGCTGGAGGAGGAGCGCGCGGCCGGCCGGATCGGCGCGCTCGGCGCCACGCACTACAGCCCGGGGCGGTTCGGCGAGCTGGCCGAGGTCATGCGCTCCGGCCGCATCCACATGGTGCAGGTGCCCTACAACCCCGACGAGCGCGAGGCGGAGGCCGACATCCTGCCGTTGGCCGCCGACCTCGGCCTCGGCGTGCTCGCCATGCGCCCGCTGGGCAGCGGCGGGCTGGGCCGCGGCCCCGGACCGGACGTGCTCGCCGAACTCGGCGTCGAGACCTGGGCCGAGGCCGTGCTGGTCTGGGACCTCTCGCACCCGGCGGTCACCGCCGTGATCCCGGCGACCTCGGACCCCGGCCACGCGCGGGCCAACGCCCGCGCGGGCGAGCACCCCGGCTTCGACGCCGAGCAGCGCCGGCGCGTGGAGGAGTTGTGGCGCTCGCGCCGCTGAAGCGCACCCATTCACACGCCGTTGACCGCATGTGAACGGCTGACGAGTACCGTCGACGGACGTGCTGATCACCCGGGTCCTCGCCAAGTTGGAACCCGGCGGCGCGCAGCTCTCGGTGCTGCGCGTCGCCCGGGCGCTCGCCGCACGCGGCCATCGGACGCGCCTGCTGGTCGGGTACGCCACGGACGCGGGGGTCGAGCTGGCGCGCCGCCACGGGCTGGAGCCGGAGGTGCACGGGACCGAGGACCTGCAGTGGCGCTGCGATCCGGCATTCGCCGACTGGCTCGAGCCGCGGCTGGCCGGCACGGACGTCGTCCACGCGCACATGGTCGGCGCCTGGTGGGCGGCCGCCCGCGTCGTGCCCGCGGGCGTGCCCCTGTTCGCCAGCGAGCACAACGACTACGCCTGGCCGGGCGAGCCGCAGTGGGCGGCGATGGCCGAGGCGGTCGGCCAGGTCGACCGCTTCTACGCCCATAGCCCGGGCGCGCGGGCGGGGGTCCTGAGCGTCGGGATGCCGGCCGAGCGGGTGGTTCGCGGTATCTCGCCGGTGGAGGGCTTCGGCGCCGCCGAGCTGCCCGGCCTGCCGCACCCGCGCATCGTGTACACCGGGCGCCTGAGCCCCGACAAGGGCCCCGACGTGCTGGTCGAGGCCGTCGCGCGGATGGCCGATCCGCCGCCGGTGCTCCTGCTCGGCACCGGCGTCCTGGAGCCCGCGCTGCGCGCGCGGATCGCCGCGGCCGGCCTCGGCGACACCGTCCTGCTGTGCGGCTGGCGGGACGATCCCGCGCCGTGGGTGGCCGGCGCCGCGATCCAGGTCTGCCCGTCGCGCGACGAGGCCTTCTCGCAGGCCGCGGTGCTGGCGATGGGCCTCGGCGTGCCGGTCGTCGGCACGCGGGTCGACGGCTTCCCGCAGACGCTGACCGGCCGCGGGCTGATCGTCGAGCCCGACGACCCGGCCGCCCTCGCCGGCGCCCTGGAGGGGCTGCTGTCGGGCCGGCGCCGCACCGACACGATCGGCGCGCGCGCCTGGGCCCACCAGTTCGAGACCTCCCGCGTCGCCACGCTGTACGAGGACGACTACCTCGCGCGCCGCGTCCCGCTGGCGGCCGCGTGACCGGCTTCGCGGACGATCCTCACCACGCCGAGGACCTCCACGCCTGGCACGTGCTGAGCCCGCTGCTGGACGCCGGCGGGTACCTGCCCTGGGGCACCGGCGCGATGCGCCCGGCAGGGCTGGTCCTGGTGTGCAACGAGATCATGTACGCCAACCGCACGACCATCGTCGAGTGCGGCAGTGGCGTCAGCACGATCGTCCTCGCCCGCCTCCTGCGCCAGCGCGGCGCGGGCACCCTCGTTGCGCTCGAGCACGACGCCGCCTGGGCCGAGCGGGTGGCCGACCTGCTGCGCCGCGAGGAGCTGCACGAGCACGCCCGCGTCGTCCACGCCCCGCTGGAGGGCGACCCGCCGTGGTACGCCACCGCGGCGCTCGCCGGCCTGCCCGAGGCCGTCGACCTGCTGATCGTCGACGGGCCTCCGGCCTACGCCGCCGGAGAGGAGCTGCGCCGCGCGCCCGCGCTGGCGCACTTCGAGCCGCGCCTGGCGCCGGGCGCGACCGTCGTCCTCGACGATCTCGCCCGGCCCGGCGAGCGCGCCGTGCTCGCCGGCTGGGAGGCGCAGACGCCATGGCGCTTCCGCGTCGAGGAGAGCGCCGGCGTGGCGTTCGGCAGCCGCAGCTGACCGCGCCCCGCTCAGAAGCGCTTCTCGGCCGCCTCGGCCCGGATGAGCGCCGCCTGCGCCCGGAGCAGCGCCGCCTC
>JAOPZP010000441.1 GCA_025964055.1 Conexibacter sp. | reverse complement strand
GCCTGGCGCTGTCGATCCGCGCCAGCGACACCGCCGCGCGCTTCGGCGGCGACGAGTTCGCCGTGCTGCTGGAGGACATCGAGGGCGTGCAGGAGGCGGCCGACGCCGCCGAGCGCATCATCGAGGCGATCGGCACGCCGCTGATCGCGGGCCACAAGGAGCTCGTGCTGCGCAGCAGCCTCGGGATCGCGATCGCCCCGGAGGAGGGCGGCGCCGACGCCGACGAGCTGATCCGCGACGCGGACGCGGCGATGTACATCGCCAAGCGCGACGGCAAGGGCGGCTACCGGATGTTCGAGCCCGAGATGCACGAGGGCGTGCTCGCCCGGCTCGAGCTGCGGACCGACCTGCAGCGCGCGCTGTCCACCGACCAGCTCGAGCTGTTCTACCAGCCGGTCATCCGCCTGGACGACGGGACGATCAGCGGCGTCGAGGCGCTCCTGCGCTGGAACCACCCCGAGCGCGGCATGATCAACCCCGACCAGTTCATCCCGCTGGCCGAGGAGACCGGCCTGATCGTGCCGATCGGCCGCTGGGTCCTGCGGCAGGGCTGCCGCGAGGGCCGCCGTCTCATGGAGAGCCTGCCGACCGACCGGCCCGTCTCGCTGGCGATCAACCTGTCGCTCAAGCAGCTCCAGCACTCAGACATCGTCGCCGACGTCCGCGACGCGCTGGAGGAGTCCGGCCTGCCGCCGGCGCAGCTGACGCTGGAGATCACCGAGAGCGTCCTGATGGCCGACACCGACCTGGCCGTCCAGCGCCTGGCCGAGCTCAAGGCGCTGGGCATCAAGCTCGCGCTCGACGACTTCGGCACCGGCTACTCCTCGCTGAGCTACCTCAGCAAGTTCCCCGTCGACGTCCTCAAGATGGACCGCTCGTTCCTGCGCGAGGGCGCCTCGCCGCAGACCACCGACCTCGCCAACGCGGTGGTCGCGCTCGGCAGCACGCTGAGCCTCGAGGTCGTCGCAGAGGGCATCGAGCTGCCCGAGCAGTGGCACACGCTGCGCGACCTCGGCTGCGAGCTGGGCCAGGGCTTCTACTTCGCCCGGCCGATGAACGCCGAGTCCGCTCGCGCGTTCCTCGCCAGCGGCGTCGCCGGCGACGTCGCCGGCCTGCCGCTGCGCGAAGATGCAGCATAGCTACGAGAGCCTGGACCACACCGGGGGCGTGAGCCGCGCCGGGATCCTCGCACCGCTCGCCGACCGCGACTTCCGGCTGCTGTGGGCCGGCGCCTGCGCCTCGCTGCTCGGCGACGGGGCGTTCCTGGTGGCCTTGGCCTGGCAGGTGTACGCCATGTCGGGATCGGTGACCGGGATGTCGCTGGTGGGCATCGCCATGACCGTGCCGACGATCTGCTTCCTGCTGATCGGCGGCGTGGCCAGCGACCGCTTCGAGCGGCGCTGGATCCTCGTCGGCGCCGACCTGCTGCGGGCCTGCGCGCTCGCGCTGCTGGCCGGGCTCACCATCGGCGGCCAGCTCGAGCTGTGGCACGTCGTGGCGCTCGCGGCGGTGTACGGCACCGGCTCGGCGTTCCACGCGCCGGCCTTCGACGCGCTGGTCCCCGAGCTGCTCGCGGGTGAGCGGCTGGCGCAGGCCAACGCGCTGGACCAGCTGATGCGCCCGCTGGCGCTGCGCCTCGGCGGCCCGGCGCTGGGCGGCGTGGTCGTCGGCGTCGGCGGCGCGGGCGCGGTGTTCCTGCTGGACTGCGCGTCGTTCATGGCGGCGGCCGGCACCGTCCTGCTCATGCGCCCGGCCGACGGGACGCGGGTGATCGAGGCGGGGAGCGGCTCGCTGCTCGGCGACCTGCGCACGGGCTGGCGCTTCGTCCGCGGCCACGCCTGGCTGTGGGCGACGTTCGCCAGCGCGGCGGTCGCCTACCTGCTGTTCATGGGACCGGTCGAGGTGCTGCTGCCCTACATCGTCAAGGAGGGCCTCGGCGGCTCGGCCTTCGACCTCGGGCTCGTCTTCGCCGCCGGCGGCCTGGCCTCGATGCTCTGCGCGGTGCTGCTGGGGCGCTTCGGCCTGCCGCGCCGCGGCATCACCTTCATGTTGATCGCCTGGACGCTGGCGACCCTGGCGGTGGCCGGCTACGGCGCGGCCAACGCGATCTGGCAGCTCATGGTCGCCAGCGCCGTGTTCAACGGGCTGGAGACCGCGGGCACCATCATCTGGGCCACCACCAAGCAGCAGCACGTGCCCAGCGCGCTGCTGGGCCGCGTGTCCAGCCTGGACTGGCTGATCTCGGTCGGGCTGCTGCCGCTGTCGTTCGCGCTCACCGGCCCCGTGAGCGCCGCCGTCGGCGCCCAGGCCACGCTCGTCGGGGCGGGCGTGCTCGGCGCGATCGTGACGCTGGGCGCGCTCTGGGTGCCGGGCATGCGGGTGCTCGACCAGCGCCGTGACGACGAGCCGGCGGGGCCGGCGCGCACGCCGGCCACCGCCGCTCCAGCGTTCCCCCGTTAGCTCTCCTTCCCGACCCACAGCAGCATGCGCCGCCGCGAGCTCGGCCCGCCGTTGGGCGCCGGCGCGAGCACGACCGCGCCGGTGGCGGTCGCCTCGTCCATCGCCGCCTTGGCGCTGCTGGACGCGCAGCAGCCGAGCACCCGGTAGGCCTCGACCTTCTGGTCGGTGAACAGCTGGTCCATCGTCGAGTGATGGGGGAACTGCGGGTCCTCGTTGCGGAACGCCTTGACGTCCCACGGGACCTCCGGGGTCATGACGGTGGGCGCGTAGACGATCGTGCCCGTCACCTCCGGTGTCGACCACGTGTAGCGCAGCGTGCCCGTGGCGCAGGCGGCCTTGGCGATCCCGCCGGTCTCATCGAGCCCCTCGAGCTGCCCGTCGGGGAAGTCGATCTCGACCCCCAGCTCGCTGCGGGCCAGCGCGATCGCGTCGCCGAGCTGCCCCTTCGGCTTGCCGCCGCTGGCGTCGAAGCAGTACACCTGCGTGCAGCCGCGGCGCAGCAGCTCGACGAGCCCGAGGTTCTCGTAGTGCCCGCCGTCGGTCACGTACAGGAACTTGTCGTTGATCGACGTCCAGCCCAGCAGCTCCTTGAGCAGGTAGCGGGGGGTGGGGCGCGGCACCGAGAACGTCTTGCGGCGCGCCTCGTCGAGGGCCTCGGCGCGCTCCTCGTCCGCGCGCTTGACCGTCCGCACGCGCATCGCCCAGAGCTTGCTCACCGGCCCCTGGCCGACGTTGCTCCCGATGGCCGCGCGCATCCGGACGAACGACTCGCGGCGGCGCGGATTGGGGATCCACACGCCGAGGCGCACGTTGGCCATGCCCAGCAGGAACCGGACGCTCGGCCGGGTCTGCTTGCCCATCGACGGCGAGATCGCCGCGCCCGACATCGCGACGACCGCCGGCAGCGAGAAGTCCCGCCGGCGGGTGCGCGACAGCGCGCCCACGAACTTCTTGGTCTTCACGCCGCCGACCAGCGGACCGCCCATCTCGTCGTAGCTGAACGTGAAGCTCGTGACGCCGCGGCCCGGCGGCGACGCGCCGGGATCCGACACGTTGGCCGCCGCGCAGACGATCAGCGTCGGCCAGGCCGAGCCGTCGTGCGGGGCCACCTTGGTCTTCGACAGCGGCATCAGCTCCGGCTCGGGGCGCGGCTCGGCGCGTCCGGCGGGAGGATCGCCGCCGCGCCGCACCCGGCGCAGCGCGAACGCGGTGCACAGCCGCTGCCGGTAGAACGGGTGCAGCGACCAGGCGTTGAGGTCACCGAGGCGCGAGACGAGCACCAGGACGAGGAAGGCCGCGGTGGGGACGCCGAGCCGGACCAGCAGGCTCGTGTTCTCGATCTGGACCATCGCGCCGGCGACGAGCATCGCGACGACCAGCAGCGGTCCCAGGACGCCCGCGGCGAGGTAGACGAGCGTCATCCGCGCGCGCGACGGCAGCTTCCCGAGCCCGCTCTTGACCTCCTCGCCGGCCTTGACCGGCTCGCGGACGAGCGACCGGAGCTCCAGCAGGATCGTGCCGATGATCGTCGCCACCGTGGCCGAGACCCCGGCGCCCACCGTGCGCGTGTGCTGAACGTCGTCGGAGCGGACGTCGTGGGAGTTGATCTTGTTGTGGCGCATCACGTCGATGAGGACCGGCACGACCAGCTCCAGGGCGAAGATCGCCAGGCCCAGCAGGAAGAGCCGCAGCGACCAGATCTCGACGCTGCGCAGGACGTCGCGCCTGTCGGACCGGACGACGATGGCGGCGGCGCCGAGGACGAGCGCGACGGCGGAGACCACCAGGCCGGCGCCCCAGACCGTGCCGTTGGGGCTGGCACCGACGGCGATGTGCTCGCCCGGCGGGCGGATCAGGCCGGGATCGGCCGCGCGGTAGTAGAGGGCCAGCAGCGCCGCGACCAGCGTGACGACGGCGGCGATCAACACCAGGTTGACCAGGAGCCCGAGGACGACGCGCCAGGCGAGCAGCAGCTTGCCGGCGCCGGTCGGCGCCATGTAGGACGCGCGGTTGCGCAGGTACTGCTCCTCGGGCGACCCGCGCTCGAACGCCGGGTGCTCGCGCGTCACCAGCGCCGGGTCGGAGTCGTCGGGGCCGTCGTTCTTGGCGACCATCGCGAACGCCGCCGCGATGTAGGAGCCGCCGGAGACCGCCGCGAGGTACTTCACCTTCTCCAGCCGCCCCGCCTGCTGGATCGCCTGCAGCACACCGAGGTTGAACGACGCCGAGCGGATCCCGCCTCCGGAGCAGCAGACGCCGACCGCGGGGTTGGCCGGGTCCGGTTGGATCACCGGTCCGAGGTAGCTCACCGGTGGCTCCTGGTGCTCACCCAGCAGCAGCCACCGCCAGCGGCTGGGTCGCGCGCCGTACTCGCGCCACCGCCGGGCAGCCGGAACCACCTCCGACAGACCGGAGGCCGGTGGTGCACCGCCGTTGCCGGTCGGTCCGCTCGCGCTCCCTGACATGTCCCGTCACCTCCGGCGCCTCACGTCGAACGCCTGCTCGGACGGACTGTCTCACACCCACCACCATCCGCGTCAAGTTCCTCATCAACCGTCAGCGCGTCACCTATCCGTTGGTCTGGGTGGGCGGCGCGGCCGCGGGGCGCCGCCGGTGTCGCGGCACAATGTCGCCATGGAGAACGATCTCGCCCGGACGATCCGGGCGGCGCGGGGCCAGGAGCCGGCCGACGTGGTGCTGCGCGGCGGGCGGGTCGTCGACGTCCTCACGCAGGAGATCCGGCGGGCCGACGTGGCGATCCTCGGCGACCGGATCGTGGGCGTCGGCGACGGGCTGGCCGGCCGCGAGACGCTCGACCTCGGTGGGCGCTTCGTGTGCCCGGGCTTCATCGACGCCCACGTGCACATCGAGAGCTCGATGGTCGCGCCCGGGCGCTTCGCCGACGCGGTGCTGCCGCACGGCACGACGACCGTCGTCTCCGATCCGCACGAGATCGCCAACGTCCTCGGCGTGGACGGCGTCCGCTGGATGCTCGAGGCCAGCGAGGGACTGGACCTGTCGGTGTTGACGATGGCCCCGGCGTGCGTGCCCGCCTCGCCGCTGGAGACCGCCGGCGCCCGGCTGACGGCCGCCGACCTCGTCGCGCTGGCCGCGCATCCGCGGGTGCTCGGCCTGGCCGAGATGATGAACTACCCCGGGGTGCTGGCCGGGGACCCCGACGAACTGGCCAAGCTGGCCGCCTTCGCGGGCCGGCCCATCGACGGGCACGCGCCGGGCCTGCGCGGGCCCGATCTCCAGGCCTACCTCGCGGCGGGGGTCGGCTCCGACCACGAGTGCCTGACCGCCGACGAGGCGCGCGAGAAGGTCGCGCTCGGGATGACGGTCTTCCTGCGCGAGGCGTCCAACGCCCGCAACCTGCTGGACGTGCTGCCGGCCGTCACGCCGGCCAACGCGCGCCGCTTCGCGTTCTGCACCGACGACCGCGTCCCCGACGAGCTGCTCGACGACGGCTCGATCGACGCGCTGGCGCGGATGGCGATCGGCGCCGGGCTGGACCCGCTGATCGCCGTGACGATGGCCAGCCTCAACGCCGCCGAGCACTACGGGCTGCGCGACCGCGGGGCGATCGCGCCCGGGCGCCGGGCCGACCTGGTCGTCGTCGAGGACCTGCGCGAGCTGCGCCCGGCGCTCGTGCTGGCCGGGGACCCCGACGAACTGGCCAAGCTGGCCGCCTTCGCGGGCCGGCCCATCGACGGGCACGCGCCGGG
>JAOPZP010000409.1 GCA_025964055.1 Conexibacter sp. | reverse complement strand
CTCGGCGGCGGCGGACTCCTCGGCGGCGGCAGCCTGCTCCGTAGCCGGGGCCTCCTCCGCGGGGGCCGGAGCCTCCGGGGTCGGCGTCTCG
Organism: Conexibacter sp.; assembly: GCA_025964055.1. GTDB lineage: Bacteria > Actinomycetota > Thermoleophilia > Solirubrobacterales > Solirubrobacteraceae > Baekduia. The sequence continues at coordinate 2,877 of JAOPZP010000409.1, read as the reverse complement.
TCGGCCTGAGCCTCGGCGCCGGCGTCCGGCGTCGTGGTCTCCTGCTCGTCCTGCGGGTCCTGCGGCGTCTGGTCGGACATGCCTAAGAGTTGATCTCCAGGGGCTGAGGCTGCTGCGCGACGTGCGGATGCTCCGGGCCGGCGTAGACCTTCAGCTTCGTGAGCTGCTTGCGGGCGAGGCGGTTGCGGGGCAGCATGCCCTTGACCGCGAGCCGGATGACCTCTTCGGGACGGCGCTCGAGCATCTCCTCCAGCGTGCGGGACTTGAGCCCGCCGGGGTAGCCGGAGTGGCGGTAGTACCGCTTCTCTGTGCGCTTGTTGCCGCTCACCGAGATCTTCTCCGCGTTGACGACGATGACGAAGTCACCGGTGTCGACGTGGGGCGTGTACTCGGGCTTGCGCTTGCCTCGCAGAGCGTCGGCGATCTGCGTCGCGAGCCGGCCCAGGGTCTGGCCGTTGGCATCGACGACGAGCCAGTTGCGCTCGCGGGTGGTGGAGTTGGCGACGTAGGTCTTCACGGCGTAATGAAGCCGCGTGTCAGGGCACGCGGCGACGGACGATTGTAGGGATCCCGGCTCGGACGCGGGCTCTCGGGGAGAGGGTCCGAACCGCGGCGGGTCGCGTGACGACCCGGTCCAGCCCGCCGAGTCTAGCGAGTCGGCGGCCGGGCGGCCGTCCGGGGTGCGCCGCTGCCGCGCGGTCGCGCGCCGGGCCGCGCGCGCGAGGGCCGCGCTCGAACGTCCGTCCATGGGCTGGACTTGCGTACGAGAACGGCCGACGTACGGGGTGTGTCGGTCCCTCCTCCAACCACCGCAACCACCGCTCCGGCAGTCCCGCCGCTCCCCGAGCACGCGGCCGTGTCCGACATCCCCGGCCTGATCCCCCCGCTCACGCAGGGTCGCTCGACCCGCTTGATCGGTCAGGTCGTGGTGGAGCTGGGCTTCGCCAAGGAGGAGGCCGTCGAGCGCGCCGTCCTGCATGCCCGCGAGTCGGGCCGCCTGACGGGCCGCGTGCTGATCGAGGACGGCGTTCTCACGCCCCACCAGCTCGCCCGCGTGCTGGCCGAGCGCTTCGGCATCGAGCGCATCGACCTGACGGTCTTCACGATCGACAACGACCTGGCGCGCCTGGTCGACCCCGGCTTCGTGCGCCGCTACGACGCGATCCCGGTCGGCCAGGACGACGAGGGCCAGCTGCTGCTCGCGATGGCCGACCCGGCCAACATGCTGGCGATCGACGACGTGACGATGATCACGGGCATGGCGGTGCGCCCGGTCGTCGCCGCCTACGACGACATCCACCGCCTGAGCCTCAAGCTCGGCAACGACTTCCCCGACCTCGGCGCCGACGATCCCGACGAGAGCGGCGGCGGCGTCGACCTGTCGGTCCCCGACTCGGACGTCACCGACCTCGGCGCCGACGACCAGGCACCGATCATCAAGCTGGTCAACTCGGTGCTCAAGCGCGCGATCCGCCGCGGGGCCTCCGACATCCACTTCGACCCGTCCTCGGAGGACATGCACGTGATCTTCCGCGTGGACGGCATGCTCGACGGGGCGGTGACCATCCCCCGCCGCATGTCCGTCGGCGTCGTCTCGCGCATGAAGGTGATGGCCAACCTCGACATCGCCGAGCGCCGCACGCCGCAGGACGGCCGCGTGTCGCTGCTGATCGACGGCCACGAGATCGACCTGCGCGTCGTCACGCTGCCGACCGTCTACGGCGAGGCGATCGTCGCCCGCATCCTGGACTCCTCGTCGGCGCCGGTCGGCCTCGAGCAGATCGGCATGCTGGAGGAGGACCGCAAGGTCGTCGAAGGCGCGATGGCGCGCCCGTACGGCGGCGTCCTGGTCACCGGCCCCACCGGCTCGGGCAAGTCCACCACGCTCTACTCCTGCCTGGCGCACGTCAACAACGGCACGCGCACGATCGTCACGGTCGAGGACCCGGTCGAGTACCGGATGGACGGCGTCAAGCAGATGGCGATCAACGCCAAGGCCAAGATGACCTTCGCCGGCGGCCTGCGCGCGATCATGCGCGCCGACCCGGACATCATCATGGTCGGCGAGATCCGCGACGGCGAGACCGCGCACATCGCCGTCGAGGCCGCCCTGACCGGACACCTCGTGCTCTCCACGCTGCACACGCGCGATGCGCCCAACGCCGTCTCGCGCCTGCTGGACATGGGCGTGGAGCCGTTCCTGCTGTCGTCGGCCGTCGACTGCGTCGTGGCCCAGCGGCTGGCGCGCAAGCTGTGCGAGTCGTGCAAGAAGCCGGCGCGCGTCGAGGCCCAGGTCATGATCGACAACGGCTTCGAGGTCGAGGGCGACGTCGAGGTCCACCAGCCCGGCGGCTGCGACCGCTGCAACATGACCGGCTACCGCGGCCGCCTGGGCATCTTCGAGATCCTGCAGATGAACGAGGAGATCCGCGGGCTGATCCTGCGCCGCGCCTCCGCGGACGAGATCGCCGCCGTGGCCGTCGAGAAGGGCATGGTCCGCCTCCGCGAGGACGGCCTGCGCAAGATCCGCCTCGGGCTGACCTCCCCGGAAGAAGTCCTGCGGGTCACCGCGGCGAGCTGACCCCGTCGGCCAGCTGGACCTCGACCTCACCTTCACCATGCGCCGGCTCGCCCGCCGCGTGACGTGGCGCCGAGCGCCGTGCCCCTAGACCTACATCTTGCTCCGCCGGCCTGACGCGATGCTCCCCCGCCCGGCGTTTCGACAGCAAGAAGTCGGGACCCATGCGCCTGCTGGGAAACAACGTGAAGCGGTCTGTTCGTGGTGCGACCGACCGGGGCGTCGGAGCCGGCGGAAAGGGTTTTGCCCGCGGCCCGCACGGCTACGTCCGACCTCCGAAGCGCCCAAGAAATTGCTCA
>JAOPZP010000366.1 GCA_025964055.1 Conexibacter sp. | reverse complement strand
CGCGGCGGCGACGCCGAGGGCGACCGCCCGCGCGGCTCCGGCCGCCCGCGGCACCGCTCCGACCGCGATCCCGACCGCAGCTAGCGCTTGCGCGAACAGCATCGCCTGACCGAGCTGGACTCGGGGGTGCGGGTCGTCACGGAGTCCATGGACTCCGTGCGATCCGCGGCCCTCGGGTTCTGGATCGGCACGGGCTCCGGGTTCGAGACCGCCGACCGTGCGGGCCTGTCCCACCTGCTGGAGCACATGCTCTTCCGGGGGACGGACCGCTACGAGTCGGTGGAGATCGACCAGCTGTTCGATGGCATGGGCGCCGAGATCAACGCGGGCACCGGCAAGGAGACCACCTCGGTCTACAGCCGCGTGCTCGACGTGCATCTCGACAAGGCGTTCGACGTCATGGCCGACATGGTCTGGCGTCCCCGCATCGCCGACGAGGACCTCGCGCAGGAGCGCGAGATCGTCCTCGAGGAGATCGCGATGTACGAGGACGACCCGCAGGACCGCGTCTTCGACGTGCTCGGCGAGGCCGTCTTCGGCGATCACCCGCTCGGCCGCGCGATCATCGGCACGCGCGAGGTGGTGGCCGGCACGCCGGCCGCCGAGGTCAGCGCGTTCCACGCCGGGCGCTACACCACCCAGAACGTCGTGGTCGCGGCCGCCGGGTCGATCGACCACGACCACATCGTCGACCTCGTCCAGCGGACGATCGGCGACCCGGTGCGCACCGGCGCGCCGCCCGCGCCGCTGCCGCTGCCGTCGGGCACCGTGGCCCGCCGCCGGTTCTTCGCCAAGGAGACCGAGCAGTACCACGTGGCCCTCGGCGCCCCGGGCGTGGCCCGCGACGACGACCGCCGCTTCGTGCTGCGCGTGCTCGACGGCGTGCTCGGCGGGACGTCCTCGTCGCGACTGTTCCAGGAGGTGCGCGAGAAGCGCGGCCTGGCCTACTCGGTCTACTCGTTTTCGGGCTCGTACGCCGGGACGGGCCAGATCGGCCTCTACCTCGGCACGCGCCCCGACAACGTCGAGAAGGCGATGAAGGTCGTCGGCGACGAGCTCGAGCGCCTGCTGCAGGACGGCATCACCGAGGAAGAGCTGACGCGCTCCAAGGAGAACGTCAAGGGCCGCGTCGTGCTGGCCCTCGAGTCGACCACCGCGCGCATGAACCGGCTCGGGTCGTCCGTGCTGGCGTCGATGCCCGTGCTGACGGTCGACGAGGTCGTCGAGCACATCGACGCCGTGACGGCCGACGAGGTCCTCGCCCTGGCGCGCGAGCTCTACGCGCCCGAGAAGCTCAGCGCGGCCGGCATCGGCGGCGACGAGTCGGTCTTCCGCAAGGCGCTGCTGCCGGTCAGCCCGGCGCTCGCCGATGTCGCGGCATGACGCAGTCCGTTCTTCGCGTCGGGGTCGCCGGCGCGGCCGGCAAGGTCGGCCAGGCGATCTGCGCGGGGGTGGAGGAGGCGAGCGATCTCGTCCTCGCCGGCCGCGCCGATCCCGCGCTGGGCACGGCCCTGGCCGACATCCTCGGCGACTGCGACGTCGTCGTGGACTTCACGCGGCCCGACACCGCGCTCGACAACGCGATCGCGTGCGTCGCGGCCGGCGTGCACGTCGTGATCGGGACGACCGGGTTCGACCCCGAGCCGCTGCGCGAGCGCCGCGGTCCCGGCAACGCCTTCCTGGCGCCCAACTTCGCGATCGGCGCGGTGCTGATGATGCGCTTCGCCGTCGAGGCGTCGCACCTGATGGCCAAGGCCGAGATCGTCGAGCTGCACCACGACGCCAAGCTCGACAAGCCGTCGGGCACGGCGAAGCGCACGTCCGAGCTGATGGACGGCGACGTGCCGATCCACTCGGTGCGCCTGCCCGGGCTGGTCGCCCACCAGGAGGTCATCCTCGGCGACGTCGGCCAGACGCTGACGATCCGCCACGACTCGACCGATCGCACCTCGTTCGTCCCGGGCGTGCTGCTGGCCGTCCGCCGCGTCGCCGACCAGGGCGAGCCGCTGGTCGTGGGCCTCGAGCAGCTGCTCTTCCCGCCCGCCGCGTGATCCGCCCCGCGGCCCGCGAGGACGCGCGCGCCATCGCCGAGCTCGAGGTGCGGGCCTGGCGCTGGGCGTTCGTGGACATCGTCGAGGACCCGCTCATGCCGACCGTCGAGGAGCGCGAGGCGTGCTGGACGGGCGAGCCGCTGGACGGCGCGTTCGTCGCCGAGCTCGACGGGCGCGTCATGGGCGTCGTGCAGGTCGGGCCCGCGCCGCCGCAGGACGCCGGGGCCCACGGCGCCGTCGGCCGTCTCCGCGGCCCCTACGTCGAGCCCGCCGCCCAGGGCGCCGGCCTCGGCGCGGCGCTGCACGCCCACGCCCTCGCGGCCCTGGAGGCCGCCGGCTACGCGACGGCGATCCTCTGGGTCTTCACCGCCAACGGCCACGCCCGCGGCTTCTACGAGCGGCGCGGCTGGGCGGCCGACGGCGAGGCGGGCGCCTGGGAAGGCGTCGCCGAGGTCCGCCTGCGCCGTACGCTCACCGCATGACGATCCGCCCGGTCACGGCCGGCGACGTGCACGCGATCGCCGCGCTGCAGGTGCGCTCGTGGCGCGCCGAGTACCACGGCTACGTCGACGACGCCGACATGCCGACGATCGCCGATCGCATCGGCCTGTGGAACGGCGTGCGCCCCGGCGAGGCGTGGCTGGCCGAGCAGGACGGTGACATCGCCGGGGTCGTGGGCGTCGCCGACGGCGAGATCGGGATGCTCCACATCGACCCACCGTTCCAGGACGGCGAGGTCCCCGGCGCGCTGCTGCGCCACGCCGAGGACGTCATGCGCGCCGGCGGCCACACGATGGCGCTGCTGTGGACGTTCCGGGAGAACGCCAAGGCGCGCGCGCTCTACGAGCGCCACGGCTGGGCGGTCGACGGCGCCGAGCAGGAGCGCTCGCCCGGCGTCTGCGAGATCCGCTACCGGCGCATGTTGTAGGTCTCGATGCTCGTCGCGGTGACCGACCACGCCGTCGAGCGCTTCCGCCAGCGCGTGGCGGGGACGCTCGACGCGCGGACCGAGATCATCGGCCGCGTCGCCCGCGCGGTGGACGCGGGCAGGCTGACCGAGGAGCCGCCGCCGGGCGCGACCGCCGCGCGCGGGTCGGTCTACGTGCGCGACCTGATCGACCGCTCGGTCGTCTTCGTCTGCCGGCGCGAGGGCGCCGAGCTCCTGGTCGTGACGCTGTGGGAGCGGGAGGGCGGCGTCGCCCCGCCGCGCGTGCCGCGCCGCTACACCGACGCGCTCAAGCGTGACGACGAGCGCCGCCGCGACCCCGACTGAGCCTCCTGGACGTCCTGGCAGCAACCATGCATTGCCTCCGCGGGGGGCGGGGAGTACGTTCGGAGGAGCGGAAGTTCTCACCCGAAGAGGAGCAGTCATGTACCGGACGAAGCTCCTCGTCGTGGCCAACCAGACGGTCGACTCCGACGAGCTGTACGACGCCCTCCATGCCCGCGCCGAGCATGGCGCGATCACCGTGACCCTCCTGGTGCCCCAGGACGTGCAGGCCGGATCGGCGCACCGGGTCAACGCGGCGCTGGAGCGTCTCCATGCCGCCGGGATCGAGGCCGAGGCGATGCTCGGCGACGTCGATCCCGCGTGCGCGGTCATCGAGGTCTGGGATCCGAGGCGCTGGGACGAGGTGCTCGTCTCGACGCTGCCGTCCAAGAACTCGCGCTGGCTGCGCATCGGGCTGCCGGCGCGGATCGGCCGCGCCGTCGACGCGCCGGTGACGCACGTCGAGGCCGAGCCGTCGCACGCGCGCGCCGGCACTCGCCGATAGCCTCCTAGGACACCAACTCGACCAGCCGCGTGTTGCGGAGCGACGCGTCGACGCGGCCCAGCGCCGTCGGCAGCGCGCCGCGCTCGGCGACCACGACGCACGCCGTCTGGCTGCGCGTGACCGCCGTGTAGAGCAGGTTGCGCGTCAGCATCGGCGCATGTCCGCGCGCCAGCGCGATGACGATCGCGGGCGCCTGCGAGCCCTGCATCTTGTGCACCGAGCACGCGTAGGCCAGGCGCAGCGTCCCGGCCTCCGGCGTGTCGAGCGTCAGGCGGCGGCCGTCGTCGCCGACGAGCGTCAACGTCCCGCGGCCCGGGTCGGCGGCGACGATCACGCCGATCTCGCCGTTGTAGAACGAGCGCTCGTGGTTGTTGCGCGTCTGCATGATGCGGTCGCCGAGGCGGAACTGCGTGCCCTTGACGGCGCGCCCGTCCGGGTTGAGCCGCTCGCGCAAGGTGGTGTTGAACGCGTCGATGCCCGCGGGGCCCTTGTGCATGGGGACGAGGACCTGCAGGTCGGAGACCGGGTCGAGGTCGTAGTGGGAGGGGAGGCGCTGCGTGGCCAGCGAGACGACCTCGTCGAAGACCGCCTGGGCGCTGTCGCGCTCGACCAGGAAGAAGTCGCGGACGTCGTCGGGGCCCGCCTGCGTAGGCGGCAGCTCGCCCCGGTCGATCGCATGTGCAGCACGAATGATCAACGAGCGCGCCGCCTGGCGGAAGACCTCGGTCAGGCGTGTGGCGGGCGCGACGCCCGAGGCGATCAGGTCCTCCAGCACGCGGCCGGGGCCGACGGGCGCGAGCTGGTCGACGTCGCCGACCAGCAGCACGTGGGTGCGCGGCCCGACGGCCTCCAGCAGCGCGGCGGCGAGGCGCACGTCGAGCATGGAGGCCTCGTCGACGACCAGCAGGTCGACGCCGGTGAGCGGGTCGTCGGCGTCGCGGGCGAAGCCCTCGCCCGGGATCCACTCCAGCAGGCGGTGGATCGTCGTGGCCTCGGCGCCGCCGGTGGCCTCCGACAGCCGCCGGGCGGCCTTGCCGGTCGGCGCACACAGGCGGACGGTGCGCTTCTGGGCGCGCAGCAGGTCGACCAGCGCGCGCATCGTGGCGGTCTTGCCGGTGCCGGGCAGGCCGGTGAGGATCGAGAGGCGGTGCTCGGCCGCCGCGTGCACGGCGGCCCACTGCGTCGGCGTCGGCGCGTGGTCGCCGTCGGCCGGAGGGTCGGCCGGGACCTCGATGTCGAGGGTCGGCGGGGCGGAGGCGAGGTCGCGGACGCGGTCGGCGAGGCGGTGCTCGGTGCGGTCCATGCGCGGCTCGAGGATCCGGTCGCCGTCGACCACGAGGTCGGCCTGGTCCAGGGCGGCGACGACGATCTCGGTCGGCAGCTCCAGCAGCCGCGCGGCCCGCGGGACGAGCTCACCGCGCGGCAGGAAGCAGTGGCCGTCCTGCTCGGCGGCGCGCAGCGTGTGCTGCAGCGCGGCCTCGATCCGCTGCGGCGCGTCGGCCGCCGTCCCGAGCGCCCGCGCGACCGCGTCGGCGGTGGCGAACGCGATGCCGTCGACCTTGGCCAGCGCGTAGGGATCCTCGGCCAGGAGCGACATCGCGCCGCCGCCCAGCGCCTTGAGCACGCGGGCCGCGGCGGCCGCCGGGACGTCGTGCTCGGCGAGCAGCAGCCGCAGGGCGCGACCGCCGGCCTGCTGCTCCCAGGAGGCGACCGTCGCCCGCAGCCGCGCCTTGCCGATGCCCGGCACCTCGCGCAGGCGCGCCCCCGGGTCGCGGTCGATCCGCTCGAGCACCTCGCTGCCGTGGCGCTCCAGCAGCCACTGCGCGCCGCGCGGCCCGACGTGCTTGACCGAGGCCAGCAGCGTCAGCAGCCCGGCCTCGCTCGGTGCGCTCTGGCGCAACTGCTGGACGTGCAGTTGGCGGCCGAAGCGCGGGTGCTCGCGCCAGGCGCCCTCGACCTCCACCGTGTCGCCCTCGTTGAGGTGCGCGATGGGTCCGGTGAGCACGACCTCGTCGCCGCCGCCGTCGACCGCGGCGAGCACCGCGAAGCCGCCGTCGTCCGCGCGCCAGCGCACCCCGACGATCTCGGCGGCGAGGAGAACCTGCTCCACGATCAGGCGGTGACGCAGGTTCGGGCGGGATCCGGCACCCGACGAGGGTACGCTGCATGGGAGACCGATCCCGACGAGACGGAGCAGCGATGGGCTTCATGGACAAGGCCAAGAAGTTGGCCGAGCAGGCGCAGAAGGAAGCCAAGGACGGCACGCTCAAGGAGCGCGCCAAGGCGATGGCCGATCAGGCGCAGGCCAAGATCGACGAGGTCCAGACGCAGTTCAACGAGCGCCAGAAGGGCTCGAGCGAGCCCGCGTCGGTGCCCGACACGCCGCCGGCCGAGGCGCCGGCGCCCGACCCGGCCGCCACGGCGGCCGCCGCCGAGACGGTCG
>JAOPZP010000335.1 GCA_025964055.1 Conexibacter sp. | reverse complement strand
TCAGCCAGCGCCACCTCGTCCTCCACGACGCCAAGACGGGCCAGACCGTCTGCCCGGTGCAGCACCTGCCGGGCGCGCTGGCGCCCTTCGAGCTGCACAACTCGCCGCTGAGCGAGATCGCCTGCCTCGGCTTCGAGTACGGCTAATCGGCCGAAGCGCCAGAGACGCTCGAGCTGTGGGCCGAGCGCATGGTCGGCGACGGCACGATGACCCAGGTGGAGGTCGAGGCCCAGCGCCAGGCGATCTGGGACCGGCTGACCGCGCTGCACCAGGACCTCAAGTCCAAGATCAAGGCGGCCGAGGCCTCCGGCGGTGTGACGCAGCAGACGGGCGAGTACCAGCTCGACCGCTCGCCGTCGCCCGACGTCCCCACCGCGGTGTCGCGCGAGCGCCTGATCACGCTCAACGACGAGCTGCTGACGACGCCCGAGGGCTTCACCGTCCACCCCAAGCTCGTCAAGCAGCTCGAGCGCCGGCGCGTCGCGCTCGGCCCCGACGGCGGCATCGACTGGGCCCACGCCGAGCAGCTGGCCTACGCCTCGCTGCTGACCGAGGGCACGCCGATCCGGCTCACCGGCCAGGACGTCGAGCGCGGCACGTTCAGCCAGCGCCACCTCGTCCTGCACGACGCGAAGACCGGTCAGACCGTCTGCCCGATCCAGTCGCTGCCGGGCGCGCTCGCGCCGCTGGAGCTGCACAACTCGCCGCTGAGCGAGATCGCCTGCCTGGGCTTCGAGTACGGCTACTCCGCCGAGGCGCCCGAGACGCTGGTGCTGTGGGAGGCGCAGTTCGGCGACTTCGCCAACAGCACCCAGGTCATCATCGACCAGTTCATCATCTCCGGCCTGGCCAAGTGGGGGCAGACCTCGCGCCTGACGCTCCTGCTGCCCCACGGCTACGAGGGCTCGGGTCCCGAGCACTCCAGCGCCCGCATCGAGCGGTTCCTGCAGCTGGCCGCCGAGGGCAACATCCGCGTCGCGAACCTCACGACGCCGGCGCAGTACTTCCACCTGCTGCGCCGTCAGGCGCGCATCACCAAGCAGCGCCCGCTGGTGATCTTCACGCCGAAGTCGCTGCTGCGCCTGCCGCAGGCGACCAACCGCGTCGAGCACCTGGCCGAGTCGAAGTTCTTCCCGGTCCTCGGCGAGCCGCGCGTGCCGATCGAGAAGGTAACGCGGCTGGTGCTGTGCACCGGCAAGATCTACTACGACTTGGTGTCGCACCCCAACCGGGCCGACAACGAGGGCGTCGCGATCGGCCGCATCGAGCTGCTGTACCCCTTCCCCGAGGGCCAGGTCCTGGAGCTCATCAACACCTACCCGAACCTCAAGGAGGTCGTGTGGGTGCAGGAGGAGCCGCGCAACATGGGCGCCCGCGCGCACATGTCGCCCCGCCTGCTCCAGGTGCTCCCCGACCACCTCGCCTTCGGCTACATCGGCCGCCCCGAGCGCGCCAGCCCGGGCGAGGGCTACCCGGCCGCCCACACCGCCGAGCAGAACCGCATCCTGCGGACCGCGCTCGACCTGTCGGTGCCGGTCTCGATGTACCCCATCAAGACGCCGGGCGAGCGCTGAGCGCGCGCACCACGCTGCTGCACCTGACGACCGCGCAGGCCTGGGCCGAGGCCCAGGCGGCGGGGTCGGTGGTGGCGCCGTCGCTGGCTGAGGAGGGGTTCATCCACTGCTCGACGGTCGAGCAGGCCGAGGCGACGGCGAACCGGATCTTCCGGGGCGGCGGCGAGTTGTTGCTGTTGGTCGTCGATGCTGGTCGCCTGGGCGCGCCGCTGAGGTGGGAGCGGGCGACGGACGTGGGTGAGGACTTCCCGCACGTGTACGGGCCGATCGAGGTCGGCGCGGTGGTGGACGTGGTGGCGATGCCCGAGGGTGACGAGGGGTACGTGCTGCCGGCGGGGTTGCGGTCCAGCTAGCGTCCGCGGTGCTGCCGAGCGCCGGCCACTACCCCTCGTTCAACGCCGCCGCAACCGCCCCCGCATCCGGCGCCACGTCGGCACTCAACCGCCCCAACAACTCCCGCCAGCCCGGCTGCAGCTCGATCGCACGCCTGACCTGCGCCAGCCCGGCCTCCCGGTCCCCGTGGCCGAACTCCGACAGCCCGGCCCAGAACAACAGCTCGTGGTTGCCGGGCTGCAGCGCCGACGCCGCCCGGTAGGCGTCGCCGGCTTCGGCGTGCCGTCCCTCACCGGTCAGGTCGTCGCCGACGGTCGCCAAGGCGTAGGCGTCGCTGATGCCGAGCAGGCGCTCGAGCTCGTCGAGCGGCTCCTCGTGGTCCTCGACGCGCAGGTCGACCGTCGTCTCCCACGACGCGCCCGCCGCCGGCACGACGACCATCGCCGACGACTGCTTGCCGCGCGCGTCGCCGCCCTCGGCCTCGGCCGCCCGCAGCGCCGCGAGCATCCGGCGGCTCAGCGGGCCGGTCGACCGCGTGAACGCCTCGGCCATCGCGGGCCACACGCTCGGAGCGGCCATCATGTTGGCCTGCACGCTGAAGTCGTCGCCGGCGGCATGGCCGGCGAACGGGATCGCGCCGTCGCCGGTGTGCGTGGCGGGCGGGCCGTCGGGCGCGATCACCGCGACCTGGCGGAAGCGCGCGGCGTCGTCGGACGCCAGCAGGTCGCGCAGCGCGGCGTCGGGCGCGGCGCCGCCCTCGAGCGCGTCGAGCAGGTTGGGGCCGTAGGAGCGCTCGGCGATCGACTGCGTCACGACGGCGCCGACGCCGGGGCGCGCCCAGGTCACCACCGACCCGACGGAGAACCAGTGCGACTGGACGGCGGCGCCCAGCTCACCGGTGTCGGGATCGCGTGCGACGATGGAGTACGTGCCTCGGCGGACCATGGACAAAGGATCCCATCAAGTGATCCTCGACCGCATCCGCGCGATCCCCGAGGGGTTCGTCCGCACCTACGGCGACCTCTCCCCCGGCGCGCCGCGCCTCACCGGCACCGTCCTGCGGATCAGCGACGCGCAGGTCCCGTGGTGGCGCGTCGTCCGCGCCGACGGCTCGCTGGCCAAGGGCGCCCGCCAGCGCGAGCGGCTCCAGGCCGAAGGCGTCCCGTTCCGCGGCGACAAGGTCGACCTCCGCATCGCACGCATCCCCCACGACGTGTGAACATGCCGGGCTCGCCATGCCCAACATCTACGACCCGGTCTTCGACGAGCCGCGCACGTCCCTCGAGGGCTTCCACGCCAACCGCGCGCGCCTCGGCCACCAGCTCGGCACCGAGCGCCTCGGGCTGAGCCTCTGGGAGGTCGCCGCCGGCCAGGCGGTCTACCCCTACCACTTCCACCTCGCCGAGGAGGAGGTGCTGGTCGTCCTCGACGGCCGGCCGCTGCTGCGCTCTCCCGACGGCTGGCGCCGCCTCGATCGCGGCGAGGTCGTCCGCTTCCCGGTCGGCGAGGACGGCGCCCACCAGCTCGTCAACGACACCGACGAGACGCTGCGCCTGCTCTCCGTCAGCACCCACGGACAGCCCGACGTCGTCATCTACCCCGACGAGGGCAAGCTCTGCGCCGCCGAGCGCACGCCCGACGGCTCCGGGCTGAAGACCTTCTTCCGCCTCGCCGACCACGTGCCCTACGACGAGGGCATCCAGCGCCCGGAGATCGGCCATGTGGACCCAGCGTGACCTGACGCTGGAGCCGCGCCCGCGCGGCTTCCACCTCGTCACCCGCGAGATCGTCGCGCAGCTGCCCGAGCTCGGCGAGCTGCGCGTCGGCCTGCTGCACGTCCACATCCTGCACACCTCGGCGTCGCTGACGCTCAACGAGAACGCCTCGCCCGACGTGCGCCGCGACTTCGAGAGCTGGGCCAACGCCGCGGTGCCCGAGGACTTCGCCTGGACCCACACCGACGAGGGCGCCGACGACATGCCGGCGCACATCAAGGCCTCGTTGATGGGGTTCTCGGTCACGCTTCCGGTCCGCGAGGGCCGCCTGGCGCTCGGCACGTGGCAGGGCATCTACCTCGGCGAGCACCGCGACCGCGGCGGGGCGCGGCGCCTGATCGCCACGCTGACGGGCGAATGACCGCGACCGCGGGTCCCTATGCGGGCCTCGTCGCCGAGCACGGGCTGGCGACCAGCCACCGCCTCGTGCTCGACGCCGTTGCAGACGGCGCGCGCGTCCTCGACGTCGGCTGCGCCACCGGCTACCTCGCCGCGAAGCTCGGCCGCCGCGGCTGCACCGTCGTCGGCGTCGAGTTCGACCCGGTCGCCGCGCAGCAGGCGCGCGCCTTCTGCCGCGAGGTGGTCGTCGGCGACCTCGAGTCCGAGGCGGTCCGCGCCGACGTGCAGCGCGCGGTCGCCGGCGCCGGCGGCGTCGACACCGTCATCTGCGCCGACGTCCTCGAGCACCTCCGTGATCCGTGGGCGGTGCTCGCCTGGCTGCGCACCCTGCTGGACCCGGGCGGGCGCGCGATCGTCTCGGTGCCCAACATCGCGCACTGGACCGCGCGGCGGGCGCTGCTGCGCGGCCGGTTCGACTACGCCGACTTCGGCCTCTTGGACCGCACCCACCTGCGCTTCTTCACCCGCGCGAGCGCAACGGAGCTGGCGCACCGTGCAGGGTTCGCCGTCCAGGCGGAACATCCGGCCGGCGCCCCACTCCCGCTGGAGTCACGGGTCCCGGCACTGGCGAAGGTCCGCGACCCGTGCGTACGCCGGTGTCCCGGGCTCCTCGCCCTGCAGTTCGTGTTGGTCCTGACGGTGGCTCAACCGCGGCCATAGCGCGACCTCCGCATCTCCTTGACGTCGTCGGGCAGCGGCCGCATGCCCATCGGGCCGGCCCCCAGCAGCTCGGGCACCAGCCGCGTGCGCACCAGCTCGCCGCCGACCGCGTCGACGCGCACCGCGTTCGTGCCGGGGCGCGCGCTGACCACGCGGGTCAGCTCGGTGCCCTCGAAGACGAGGCCGACGCCGTCGTCGGCCGCCCAGCCGCCGGGCAGCTCCCCGGAGCGCACGGCCTCCAGGAAGACCGGGAGGCGCTCGGGCTCACCGTCGGCGTGGACGGTCAGCGAGCCGGGCACGAAGCCGAGCCCGGCGTTGGGCTCCGGCGGGCCGAAGGACTTCGTCACCCCGCCCTCGAACCAGCACATCGCGCCGGCGCTGAGGCCCGCGAGCACGATGCCCGACTCCCACGCCTCGCGCAGGACGACATCGAGCCCGTGGGCGGCCCAGATGGCCATCAGGTTGCGCATCGAGCCGCCGCCGGCGTAGACGACGTCGTGGGCCAGCACGATCTCGCGCAGCGAGCGGGGATCGCCGTGGCGGCGGAAGAGCGACAACACGGTCGCCAGCGCGCAGCGGCGGCCGTAGGTGGCGTGGAAGTGAGCGATCTGCTCGTTGGGGTCGCCCGAGGCGGTCGGCAGGAAGAGGATCCGCGGCTCGCGCCGGCCGCTCAGCTCGAGGACGAGCTCGTCCAGCGCCGGATCCCCGGGCGTCGACGTGAAGCCGCCGCCGCCCATCGCGAGGATCGTGGGCGTGCGCTTCACGCGACCGCGGCGAGACTGGCCGCCGGCTCCCCGAGGTACTGGACCGCCAGCGGGTGCTCGCCGTCGGCCGAGACGCGGTAGGCCCGCGCCTTCGGCCGCGAGGACACGACCCGCAGCAGCTCGCGGCCCTCGAAGTGCAGGGCAGCGCCATCCTCGGCCGCGTAGCCCTCGCGCATCCGGCCGTCGGCCACCATGTCGCGGAAGGCCTCGCCGCGCGTCGCCTCGCCGTCGTAGTGCACGCAGTTGGAGTGCGGCAGCAGGCCGAGGCCGCGCACCGGCTCGGGCGGTCCGTGGAACGCGGTGATGGCCTCCGAGAACCAGCACAACGAGCCGGCCGACAGGCCGCAGAGCAGTACGCCGCGGCGCCAGGCGCGCTTGAGCATCGTGTCGACGCCGTGGGCGCGCCAAGCGCCGAGCAGGCTCAGGACGCTGCCGCCGCCGACGTAGATGAGGTCCTGCGCCAGCAGGTGCGCCTCGAGGTCGCCTTCTACCGCGCCGCCGCCGGTGTCGCGGCGAAAGAGCGAGACGTGGCTGCAGTCCGCGACCGCCGAGAAGCGGCGATAGAACCGCACCACGTAGTGGTCGGCGTCGCCCGAGGCGGTGGGCACGAAGCAGATGCGCGGGCGGTCGACCCCCGTCGCCTGCAGCACGTAGTCGTCGAGGAGCGGGTTGCCCGACTCCATCGAGAACCCTCCGCCGCCGAAGGCGACGATCTGCGGTGGCCGCATGGACATGGCGCTAGGTTGCCCATCGG
>JAOPZP010000437.1 GCA_025964055.1 Conexibacter sp. | reverse complement strand
GTGCAGCTGGCAGACGCGCGACTCCGAGACGCCGATGACGTCGCCGATCTCGGTGAACGTCAGCTCCTGGTGGTAGCGCAGCCCGAGGAAGAGCTGCTCGCGGTCGGGGAGGCGCTGGATCGCGGCGGCGATGTGGTCGCGCAGGTCCTGCGAATGGGCGCTGGCGACCGGGTCGACGGCGTCGTCGTCGGGCAGCGTCTCCAGCAGCGTCGGCTGGACGCCCTCGGCGCGCGTCATGCCCCACGGCTGGTCGAGGGCGACCATGCGCGCGTCGGCGACGCGCTGCAGCGACGCGTCGAGCTGCTCGGGGTCCAGCGCCAGCTCCGCGGCGAGCTCGGCGTCGGTCGGCAGGCGCTGCAGCCGCACGGTGAGCTCGGCGGTCGCCTCGTCGATCACGCGCGCCTCGGTGCGCACCGCGCGCGGGACCCAGTCGTTGGCCCGCAGCTCGTCGTAGATCGCGCCGCGGATGCGCTGCATGGCGTAGGTCTCGAACTGGACGCCGCGTTCGGGCTCGAAGCGCTCGACCGCGTCGATCAGCCCGCCGAGGCCGTAGGACACCAGGTCGGCGACGTCGACGTGCGCCGGCATGCCCGCGGCGATGCGCCCGGCGGCGTACTTGACGATCGGCGAGTAGGCGAGGATCAGCTGGTCGCGGACCTCGCGGTCGCCGCTGCGCCGGTAGCGAAGCCACTGCTCGGCGAGGACGATCGTCTTGGCGGGATGCAGCGCCCGGCCGGTGGCGGCCATCAGGCCCGCGCGCCCGTCGGGGTGAAGGCCGCCGGCACGCCGGCGTTCCGATCGGCCACGGGGGTGACGGGCATCGCCCTCCAGTCTACGGTCTGCCGGTACCGCTTTCATGCTTTCAGCGCGAGCGGGTGGCTCGACGGCGGCCCGCGGCGAACGGACGCGCGCCCGCGCTGGGCCACCGCTGCATCGGCCACCGAGCACAGGTCCTCGCTTCCACAGCAGCGGCAGCGCGGCACCGTGGCGCCGGCGATCAGGACGTGCGCTCCGCACGCCATGCAACCGCGCCGCTCGGCGCCCGCCTGGTCCTTGACCATCCATGAGCTCTTGAACATCAACGGCATCTCTCTCGGTCGGCCTGGGCTCCATGGGTGCCACCGCGCCCGTGGTCCTACTCGTCGACGGACGGATGATGTGCCGGAGACTGGAGTGGCTCATCCATGGCGCGCAGGTACGGCGCGACCAGGTGGCCGTAGTCGGCCTTGCGGGCGGCGGGGAGGTCCTTCCAGCCGGTGACCGCTCCACGGCACTGCAGCGCTCCGCACAGGCACGCCGTCGGGAAGTGGTCGATGGTGAAATTGCGCATCGCGTAGTCGAACGTCAAGTACTGGCCGGCGGCGATCGGCCGGCGGGCGACGAAGTCGAACGCCTGGCCCGCGTTGAGCCGGACGCCGCAGTTCGGGTCGCACGAGTGGTTGACGAACGGGCCGAGGCCGCCGTGGCGCACCCAGCGGTCGGGGCCGACCTGCGTGGCGTGCGAGTCGTTGCCGCTCAGCTCTCCGACGAGGAAGCCCACCATGACGGTGTCGCCGGCGGCGAACGGACGGGTCGCGAGGACGCCTTCGCCCTTGCCGTCGGCGGCGGGGCGCAGCTCGACGCCCTCGTCGGGCGCAACCTCGGGGCGGCCGGCCGCGCGCTCGGCGCGGATCTGCAGCCTGCCGTCACGCGACGCGGGGGCGTCGGGCAGCACGGGCGTGGTCATATGGGGCAAGGGAACCCCTTTCGATCGAAGCCCTAGAAGGGTGAGCATAGCCCGCCGACCGTGGCCGCCTCGGGGCGCCGCAACGATCCGGCGGGCCGTGCGGAGCGGGCGCGGATCGGGGCTACACTCGGTGTCCGGGCCTCTTACCGAAAGGGTCGTCATGACCCGCAGCTGCTGCCCATCCTGTCGCCTTCGGTTCTCACGCGCCACCGCGGTCCACCTGACGGCCTGCCCGTTCTGCGCGCAGCCGCTCGACCAGCGGCCCGCCTCCGAGGCGCTCGGGTTCAAGCGCATCGCGGTCGACGGCCTCGTCAGCGCCGAGGCCGCCGAGGCGATCGCCGTCTCCGTGGCCCTGCCGGTGCCTCAGGACCCGGCGCCGGGCGCCAGGACGTAGCGGCTGGGATTGCGCGGGCGCGTCCGGTCGCTCGTGCCGGTGCGCGTCATGCCGTGGATGCCGGAGAGGCTCGCGGGGGACGCGGTCTCAACCATCTCCTCGGGCACCCAGTCGTGGTCCTCGATCCAGGCGAGGATCGCGGCGGACTTGGCGCCCTCCGCAAGGATCGCGGCGCGTTCGATCACCTCGCCGCCGGACGAGTGGCGCCGTGACAGGCGCTTGACCAGCGCGCGGATGGCGTCGTCGTCGAGCTGCTCGAAGCTGGCGGTCATCGGGCGACCGCGGAGCTCGCAGGGTCGGTGTTGGGCGTGGTTCGCATGTCGGCGACCTTCCCGAGCGGCGAGCGCCGATGGCGTCCGGTCGCTCTGTAGGAGACCTCGAAGTCTACAACTCGCCTGGGGCCGGCACGGGGTCGCCCCGTGGACGGGCGCCACGCGGCGCTGCGATAGTCGGGCGCTACCCAACCCAAGCGAGGAACGCATGAGCGTCGTCACCGACCAGGAGCTCGAGCAGATCGAGCAGGCCAACGCGTCCGGCAGGACACCGGTGGTGTTCGTCCACGGCCTGTGGCTGCTGCCGAGCAGCTGGGATCGCTGGGCGACGGTCTTCGTGGAGGCCGGCTACACGCCGCTGACGCCGAGCTGGCCCGACGACCCCGCCACCGTCGAGGAAGCCAACGCGCACCCCGAGGTCTTCGCGCAGAAGACCGTCGGCCAGGTCGCCGACCACTTCGAGGAGGTCATCACCAAGTTGTCGCAGAAGCCGGCCGTGATCGGCCACTCCTTCGGCGGCCTCATCACCCAGATCCTCGCCGGCCGCGGTCGCGCCGCGGTGTCGGTGGCGATCGATCCGGCGCCGTTCCGCGGCGTGCTGCCGCTGCCGATCTCGGCGCTGAAGTCGGCGCGCCCGGTGCTGGGCAACCCGGCCAACCGCAGCCGCGCCGTCCCACTGACCTATGAGCAGTTCCGCTTCGGATTCGCCAACGCCGTCGACGAGGCCGAGGCGAAGGAGCTCTACGACACCTACGCCGTCCCGGCGGCCGGCACGCCGCTGTTCCAGGCGGCGACCGCGAACCTCAACCCGTGGACCGAGGCGAAGGTCAACAGCAAGAGCCCCGAGCGCGGCCCGCTGCTGATCGTCTCCGGGGAGAAGGACAACACGGTGCCGTGGGCGATCGCCAACGCGTCCTACAAGAAGCAGCAGCGCAACGACGCCGTGACCGAGATCGTCGAGATGCCCAACCGCGGGCACGCGCTGACGATCGACAGCGGGTGGCGCGAGGTCGCCGACACCGCGCTGGCGTTCGTCCGGCGCTTCGCCTGAGGCGCGGCGCCGCGCGTCAGCCCTGCGCGACGGCGGCCGCGCGCTCCAGCGCGGCCGCGAACTGCTGGACGTCGTCCTCGGTGGTGTCCCACGAGCACATCCAGCGGACCTCGCCGGTCGCCTCGTCCCAGGTGTAGAACGGGAACTCCGCGCGGACGGCGTCGGCCAGCTCGCGCGGGAGGATCGCGAAGACCGCGTTCGCCTG
>JAOPZP010000311.1 GCA_025964055.1 Conexibacter sp. | reverse complement strand
CGGACCGCTACCGGATCATCCGCTATGACAACCGCGGGCAGGGCCAGAGCGCACGGCATCCCCGTGAGGAGCTCGACATGGACACCCAGGCGCAGGACGCCGCGGCGCTGATCGAGGCCCTGGAGCTCGCGCCGGTCACGTTCGTGGGCAACTCGATGGGCGGCTTCATCGGCCTGCGCCTCGCCGCGCGGCGCCCCGACCTCCTCGCCTCCGCGGTCGTCATGGGCACCTCCGCCGACGCGGAGGAGTCCGCCGACGAGATGGACGGCCTGCTGGCCGTGCTCGCCGAGCAGGGCATGGAGCCGGTGATCGACGGCGTGCTGCAGTTCATGATGGGCGACACCACGCTCACCGACCCGTCGCGCGCCGAGATCCTCGCCGGCGTCCGCGCGCTGCTGCTCAGCCGCACGCCGGAGTACGCCGACTCGGTCTGGCACATCGCCCACCGCAAGTCGATCCTCGACGAGTTGGCCGACATCACGATCCCGCTCACCGTCGTGGCCGGGACCGAGGACCACACCTACCCGCCGCCGAAGTCCGAGCAGATCGTCGCGGGCGTGCCGCACGCGCGGCTGGTGCGCATGGAGCGCGCGGGCCACGTGCACGCGCTGGAGAACCCCGAGGCGGTCAACGCGGTGCTCGAGGAGCACCTCGCGGCCGTGCCCGCGGCGGCCTGACCGTGCAGCGCTTCGACGGCGGCATCCATATCGAGGACAGCGACGAGGACCACCTGCCGCCCGTCCTGTGCCTGCACTCGCTGTTCCTCGACGGGCGCATGTTCGACGGCCTGAGCGAGCTGGCCGAGGGCCGCTTCCGCATGATCCGGCCCGACTTCCGCGGCCAGGGACGCAGCGCGCCGGCCACCGGCGACGAGGTCGACATGGAGACGCTCGCCGACGACGTCGAGGCGATCGTCGACGGCCTCGGGCTCGGGCCGGTCCACATCGTCGCGCAGTCGGTCGGCGGCGACGTCGCGCTGCGGTTCGCGGCCCGGCGGCCCGCCGCCGTCCGCGCGATGGTGCTGCTCGGCTCCTCGGCACGGGCCGAGCCGCCCGAGAACGTGCAGCAGTTCTCGCCGATCGCCGAGGCGGTCGCGGCCGAGGGCTTCCAGGGCGAGATCCTCGAGACGACCATGGCCATCATGTTCGGCCAGACCGCCCGCGAGGACCCGGACCGCGCCGACCTGATCGCCTTCTGGCGTGCGCGGATCGCCGCGCTGCCGCCCGCGCTGGCGCCCGCGATCCGCGGGACGATCCGCCGCGCGAGCGCCGTCGACCGCCTCGGCACGATCGACGCCCCGGTGCTCGTCGTCTCGGGTGAGGAGGACATCGCCCGGCCGCCGGCCTGGGCCGACGAGGTCGTCGCCGGCCTGCCGCACGCCGAGCTGTGGCGGCTGCCCGACGTGGGCCACAGCCCGACGCTCGAGGTCCCCGACCTCGTGCTGCCACGCGTCCTCGACTTCCTGGCGACCTCCGCCCGCGCGGGCGTCTGAACTGGGGACAGTCCCCACAACGTCGCGCCGTGGGGACAGTCCCCAGAACGTCGCGCCGTGGGGACAGTCCGCAGAACGTCGCGCCGTGGGGACAGTCCCCACAACGTCGCGGCGTGGGGACAGTCCCCAGAACGTCGCGGCGTGGGGACAGTCCCCAACCGTGCGCCTGCGTAGCCTTGCGCGCCATGGCGCCACTGCGCATCGATCCCGTCGCCGAGGCGCGCCGTCACTGGGAGCAGCGGTGGGGGGCGGAGCCCTCGCGGCCGATGGCGGCGGTGACGTCGATCATGCGCGCCCAGCAGGTGCTGCTCGCCCGGCTCAACGAGCTGGTGCGCCCGCACGGGCTGACGTTCCCGCGCTACGAGGCGCTCGTGCTGCTGTCCTACACCCGGCAGGGCGAGCTGCCGATCGGCAAGCTCGGCGAGCGGCTGCAGGTCCACCGCACGTCGGCCGCGTCGATCGTGGCCGCCCTCGCCGACGACGGACTCGTGGAGCGCGTGCCGTCCGAGCGCGACCGGCGCGCGACGCTCGCGGTCATCACCGACGCCGGCCGCGCCGCCGCCCGTGCCGCGACCGAGGACCTCAACGCCGCGGAGTTCGGGCTCGGCGCGCTGGCGCCCGACGAGCAGGAGGCGCTCACCACCGTGCTCCGTACGCTCCGTCTCGACGCTGGCGACTTCGTGGCGTAGCATCTAGACCCCACGGATATGAGGAACTCCTCCTAAATGAGCACCCAGCAGCGTCCCGCCGTCCCGACCACGCACGCCGAGTGGCTGGAGGCCTATGGCGCCACGCCGGAGCGCGACGCGGAGTTCGTCTCGCTGTCGGGCGAGCCGGTCAAGCCGCTGTACACGGCCGACGACGTGCAGGCGGTCGAGCCCGACGGCGAGGAGCGCATCGGGGTGCCGGGCGGCTATCCGTTCACGCGCGGCGTCTACCCGTCGATGTACCGCGGGCGGCTGTGGACGATGCGGCAGTTCGCGGGCTTCGGGACCGCGGAGGAGACCAACGAGCGCTTCCACTACCTGCTCGA
>JAOPZP010000287.1 GCA_025964055.1 Conexibacter sp. | reverse complement strand
GACCGCGTCGGCGCGCCGGAGCTGCGCGCGGTGCTGGCGGGCTACGTGGGCCGGGCGCGGGGCGTCGCGGCGGCGCCGGAGAGCGTCGTGGTCTGCACGGGGATCACGCAGGCGATCGCGCTGCTGGCCCGCGCGCTGCGGCGGGCCGGGGTCACGCGCGTGGCCGTGGAGGACCCGGGCTTCCCGGTGCACCGCCGGGTCTTCGCGGCCGAGGGCCTGCGGTTCGTCCCGATCCCGGTCGACGGCGGCGGGCTGGTGGTCGAGGCCCTCGACGCGGCCGACGTCGGCGCCGTGCTGGTGACGCCCTCTCACCAGTTCCCGCTCGGGATGTCGCTGGCGCCCGAGCGGCGCGCGCAGCTCGTGGACTGGGCGGCGGCGCGCGAGGCGTGGATCTTCGAGGACGACTACGACGGCGAGTACCGCTTCGACCGCGACCCGGTGGGGGCGCTGCAGGGGCTGGCCCCGGCGCGCGTCGTCTACCTGGGCTCGGCGTCCAAGACGCTGGCGCCGGCGCTGCGGCTGGGGTGGATGATCGTGCCGCCCGGGCTGATCGACGCCGTGGCCGACGCCAAGGCGCTGGCCGACTCGGGCAGCCCGCAGCTCGAGCAGCTCGCGCTGGCGCGGTTCGTCCAGCGGGGCGACCTGGACCGCCATCTGCGCCGGATGCGCACGAGCTACCGGCGGCGGCGCGACGCGCTGGTCGCCGGGCTCGACGAGCACCTGCCCCAGCTCGAGCGCGAGGGCTCTCGGCCGGCCTGCACATCTCCGCGCGCCTGCCGCGCGACGTGCCGCTCGGGCCGCTGCTGGGACGGGCGTGGGAGGGCGGCGTCGGGATCTACGGCTTCGAGCACGGCGGCGTCGCGCGGCTGCTGCTGGGCTACGCGAACCTGCCCGAGCCGTCGGTGCTGCCGGCCGTGCGCGCGCTGGCGGCGCTGGTGCCCGAGGGCGGGCCGGTGGGCTAGACCGGGTTGGGCACGTCGACCCACACGTGCCGCACCCCGAACTCGCGCTCGAGCAGATCACCCAGGCGGCGGACGCCGAACGTCTCGGTGGCGTGGTGGCCGGCGGCGAGGAAGTGGATCCCCGCGTCGTGGGCGATCGAGAACGCGCGCTCGGCAGGCTCGCCGGTGAGGAACGCGTCGAGGCCGAGGTCGATCGCTCCATGGACGTCATCGGTGGCCGCCCCCGAGACGATGCCCAGCGTGCGGATGCGCTCCGGCCCGCCGGCGATCACCAGCGGCGCCCGGCCGCCCATGAGCGCACCGACGCGCTCGGTCAGCTCGTCGATCGTCAGGCCGTCGCCCGCGAAGCGGACGTGGACGCCGATCGCGCGGCCGCCCTGCTCGCCGAAGCGCCCGACCGTCTCGGCCCGTAGGCCGGCGGCGATCAGCGCGTTGTTGCCGTGCTCGGGGTGGGCGTCGAGCGGCAGGTGGTAGGCGGCCAGGCCCATGCCGTGGGCGAAGAAGGGGGCGAGGCGGCGGTGCTTGAGGGGCGTGATCTCCAGCGGCTCGCCGCGCCAGAACAGCCCGTGGTGCACGAGGACGAGGTCGGCCTCCTCCTCCAAGGCACGCGCGATCAGGGCGCCGTTCGCCGAGACGCCGGTCACCACCGTCTGAACCTCGGCGTTCGTGGGTACCTGCAGCCCGTTGGGGCCGTAGTCACGGAATGCGTCGACCTCGAGCAGGCGGTCCAGGTGGTCGACGACTTGTGAGATTGCTGGCATGTGAGGTAAGGGAAACGCTACAGTTCCCGCAGGGCGCGGCCACGGGACGGGGTCGTGTGCAAGGGGAACAGGGAACGGGATTTTGGCCACGCTCGCCGCACCCGGGATCTCCGCCACCGCGCGGAGCCGATCAGACTGCACCGACCACGATCTGGTCCAGGCCGTTCGCGCCGGGGACGACCACGCCTTCGAGCGGTTGTATCACCGCTACCACCGGCGCATCGCCGCGTACCTCTTCGGGATGGTGCGCGACCACGGTCGCGCGGAGGACCTGACGCAGGAGGTCTTCGTCTCCGCGCTCCGGCGGATGCGCCAGACCGACCGGCCGATCGCCTTCAAGCCGTGGATCTACGAGATCGCCAAGAACGCGTCGATCGACGCGTTTCGCCGCGCCCGCCGCACCGACGAGGTGAGCTACGACGCCGACGACGCGCTGGGCGCCGCCGACCAGGTCAAGCTCGCCGCGACGAGTCCGTCGCCCGACGCGGCCATCGGCACCAAGGAGAGCCTCGACCACCTCTGCGGCGCGTTCGGCGGCCTGTCGGACGCCCACCACCAGATCCTGGTGCTGCGCGAGCTCGAGGGGCTGTCCTACCGCGAGATCGGCGAGCGCCTCGGCATGAGCCGGGCGTCGGTCGAGTCGACGCTCTTCCGCGCCCGCCGCCGGCTGACCGAGGAGTACCAGGAGCTCGTCACCGGCGAGCGCTGCCTGCGCATCCAGGCGATCATCGCCGACGCCGGCCACGGCGCGCTCGGCACGCGCGACACGCGGCGCGTCGGCAGCCACATCTCCTACTGCCCCCCGTGCCGGCGGCAGGCCGCGCAGGCCGGCCTCGACGCCGCCGTGATGGCGCGCCGGCCGGTCCGGTCGAAGATCGCCGCGTTCCTGCCGCTGCCCGCGTTCCTGCGCCGGCGGTGGCTGCCGGGCGGCTCCGGCGAGACCGCGGCGGCCGTCGCCGGGCACGGCCCGGCGCTGACGCAGCTCTCCATGGCCGCCGCGACCTACGGCGACTCGACCATGTCCGGCTGGATGAAGGGCGCCGCCGTGGCGACCGCGCTGGCGGCGGCC
>JAOPZP010000219.1 GCA_025964055.1 Conexibacter sp. | reverse complement strand
GCTGGACAGCGCGCTGGACGTCGCGGCCACGCTGGAGGTCCGCGGCTACGGGACCGCGCGCCGTGGCCGGGTGGGCGCCCGGCCGTGGTCGCGCCACGACCTGGCCTTCGCGGGATCGGCCATCGCGATCGCGACGCTGACCGTCGCCGCCCGCATCGCGCCGATCGCGCCGTTCGACCCCTACCCGCTGATCGCCGCGGGCGGCGCGGGGAGCGCCTGCGCGCTGGCCGCCGCGCTTGCCCTGATCGCGCTCGCGCCGCTGGCCGCGCGCCGGGGGATCGCATGAGCGCGCCGGTCCTGGAGCTGGAGCGCGTCACCTACACCTACGCCGGCGCGGAGGTGCCGTCGCTGCGCGACGTGTCGCTGTCGGTGGCCGAGGGCGAGTTCGTCGTGCTCGCCGGCCGCAGCGCCGGGGGCAAGTCCACCATGTTGCGCGCGGCGTCGGGCCTGGTCCCGCACTTCCACGGCGGCACGTTCGCCGGCCACGTGCGCGTCGGCGGGCTCGACACGCGCCAGCACGGCCCCGCCGAGGTCGCTCGGATCGCCGGCTCGCTCTTCCAGGACCCCGAGTCGCAGGTGGTGCTGACGACCGTCCGCGCCGAGTTGGCGTTCCCGCTGGAGAACCGCGGGCACGGCCCGGCGGCGGTCGCGCGCGGGGTGGAGGAGGCGGCGCTGGCGCTGGGCATCGCCCCGCTGCTGGACCGCGCGACGACCGAGCTGAGCGGGGGCGAGCTGCAGCGCGTCGCCCTGGGCGCGGCGCTGGCGGGTCGGCCGCGGCTCGTGCTGCTCGACGAGCCGACGTCGCAGCTGGACCCGGTCGCCGGCGACGAGCTGATCTGGCTGCTGCGCCGCCTCAACGAGGAGTGGGGGACGACGATCGTCCTCGCCGAGCACCGGCTCGAGCGCTGCCTGCCGGCGGCCGACCGCGTCGTCGTCCTCGCCGACGGGGCGATCGCCTGCGACGCCCCGCCGCCGGAGTTCCTCGCCTGGGCGGCGGGCGCCTCGCCCGAGTTGCAGACGCCGGTCGCCCGCATGTTCCACGGCGCCGGCATCGCGCCGCCGCCGACCGGCGTCAAGGAGGCGCGCCGCGCGCTGCGCGCGCGGGGGATCGACCTGGACGCCGCGGGTGCCCTCGAGGCCGGCGACACCACCGCGCCCCGCCGCGCCAAGCGCGGTGAGCGCCGCGCCGCCGCTCTGGCCTTCGACGGCGTGTGGCACGAGCGTCGCGGCGGCGCGACGGTGCTGCGCGGGGTGGACCTGGTGATCGCGCCCGGGGAGCGCGTCGCGCTCATGGGCCGCAACGGCGCAGGCAAGTCCACCATGTTGCGCCACGCCGCCGGGCTGATGGCGCCGACGCGCGGCAGGGTCACCACCAGCGGCCGCGTCGCGCTGCTGCTGCAGGACCCCAACGACTACCTGCTGCACGAGCACGTCGGCGACGAGGCGTCGGCCACGGCGCTCGCCGCGGTCGGCCTCGAGCACCTCGTCGACCGCCACCCGCACGACCTCTCCGGCGGCCAACGCCAGCGCCTGGCGCTGGCGATCGTCCTCGACTCGCCGGAGCCCGCGGCGGTCATCGGCCTCGACGAGCCGACCCGCGGCATGGACCGCGCCGCGAAGGGGACGCTCGCCGACCGGCTCAACGCGTTCGCCGCGGGCGGGGCCGCGGTGGTGGTCGCGACCCACGACCCCGAGTTCGCCGCTGAGGTCGCCGACCGCGTGATCCTCCTGGCCGACGGACGCCCGATCGCCGACGGCCCCGCCACCTCGGTGCTGGCCGGCGGCTGGTACTTCGCCACCGAGACGGCGCGCGTCACCGGCGGCCGCGCGCTGCTGCCCGACGCCGGCGCCGCGGTGCTGCGCGCCCAGGAGGTCGTCGCGCCGTGACGTGGCAACTGACCACCTTCACGATCCTCGGCCTCGTCCTCGCGGCGGGCTTCACCTGGTACGAGCGCACGCACCCGTCGTCCAAGGTGTTGGCCATGGTCGCGACGCTCGCCGCGCTGGCCGCCCTCGGCCGGATCGCGTTCGCGCCGCTGCCCAACGTCAAGCCGACGACCGACATCGTGCTGCTCAGCGGCTACGTGCTCGGCGGCGCGCCCGGGTTCGCCGTCGGCGCGCTCGGCG
This sequence comes from Conexibacter sp., assembly GCA_025964055.1. GTDB lineage: Bacteria > Actinomycetota > Thermoleophilia > Solirubrobacterales > Solirubrobacteraceae > Baekduia. The sequence goes on along the minus strand of JAOPZP010000219.1, from coordinate 565 downwards.
GGCTGAGCTCCAACCTCGTCTTCGGCCAGGGCCCGTGGACCCCATGGCAGATGGCGGCCTGGGGCCTGGTCGGCATCATCGGCGCGGGCTGGGCCCGGGTCACCCGCCGGCGCCTGCCGCGCTGGAGCACCGCCGTGCTCTGCGCGCTCTGCGGCCTGATGTTCGGCGCGCTGACCAACCTCTCGACCCTGACCGCCGCCGGCGGCACGCCATCGCTCACCCAGTGGGGCGCCGTCGAGGCCGCCGGCCTGCCGTTCGACATCGCCCACGCGGTCGGCAACGTCGTCTTCTTCCTGGCCTTCGGGCCGGCGTTCGTCCGGGTGCTGCAGCGCTACCGCGCACGCCTCGAGGTCCGCTGGACCGACGCCCCGACCACCCCCGTGATCCCGACCCCGCTGGAGTCCCCGCCCGCATGACGCACCGCCGTACCCGCGCCGCCGTCACCGCCGTCCTCACCGCCGCCGCCGTGGCCGTCCCGACCGCCACCGCCGCCCACGCCTCCGACGCGAGCGCGGCACGCGCCGGTGCCGCCTACCTCTCCGGCGCTGTACGCCCGGGCGCCGAC
>JAOPZP010000171.1 GCA_025964055.1 Conexibacter sp. | reverse complement strand
GGGCTGCCGCAGGATGGCGGCGCGACGGCACGCACCGGGCGGCCGGCCGGATGGCCGGCCCCGCACCCGACTGCGGCGAGTGCGGCAAGCGCAGCGGCGAGGGCGCGTCGACGACCGCTCAGCGCACCTGCGCCGCCTTCAGCCGCTCCGGCGTGTCGTCGTCGGCCTGCGCGAAGAACCCGCCCACCGCATCCTCGAGGTGGTCGAGCGACTTCGCCGCGTACAAGACCGGCTGGTACTTGGTGATGTCGTAGTCGATGGTCACCATCTCGGCGAAGTCCAGCGGGCGGATCTCCATGTGGCGGAACTCCTCGATCTCGCCGTAGGAGGAGAGGATCCCAGCGCCGTAGGCGCGCAGCTCCCCGTCCTCGCGCAGGACGCCGAACTCCATCGTGAACCAGAACACGTCCGCCACCACCTGCAGCGCCTCGTCGGTCTCGACGCGCTGCGCAGCCCGGCCGGCCTCGCGCTTGAGCGCGGCGAATCGCGGGCTCGCCAGCATGTTCCCGTGGCCGATGACCTCGTGCACGATGTCGGGCTCCGGCGTGTACAGCGGCTCGGACGGATGGCGCACGTACTGGGTGGAGTGGAACACGTCGTCGCCCAAGGACCCGTAGAACTCGCGCAGCGCCACGAGGCCGGGCGCCGGGTGGTAGACGAAGCCGCTCAGCGGCGCCAGCCCGGCGGTGACCTCGTCGAGCTGCGGCACGCGATCCTCGGGCAGGCCGAGCGCGGCCTTGGCCTCCAGGAACTCGCGGCACGCGTAGCGCTCGTGCTTGACGTGCAGCTCGCGCGACACCGTGCGCCAGATCTCGTTCTCGACGTCGCTGTAGGCGATCTGGGGGATCGGATCGCCCGGCGTCCAGTCGATCGCGGCGCTCGCGATCCGGTTGCGCCGCGCGCGGTAGGCCTCGTCGTGGAACCCGGGGTGGCTCTCGCCGAGGTGGACCTCGACGCTCCCGTCGGCTGCCTGGGTGACCGGCGAGTAGAGCTGTGCTTCCTCGAACATGCGTTCAGGAGACCACCACCGCTCCCGACCCGCAAGAGCGCCCAGTGCAACCAGGCATTCTGCTCACCGATGCCCAGCCAGGAGCCGTAGGCTCTGTACATCTTGACCAGCACGATCGACGACCTCGACCACCGCCTGATCGCGCTGCTGCGCGAGGAGCCGCGCCTCGGCCTCATGGAGGCCTCCCGGCGCCTGGGCGTCGCCCGCGGCACGGTGCAGGCGCGGCTGGCCAAGCTCGAGGAGCGCGGCGTCGTGCGCGGCTACGGACCCGACGTCGACCCCGCGCGCCTCGGCTATCCGGTCCTGGCGTTCGTGTTCCTGCAGATCGCCCAGGGCCGCCTCAAGGAGGCCGTCTCCGTGCTCGCCTCCACGGCAGAGGTGCTCGAGGCCACGGCGACCAGCGGGCCGAGCGACCTGCTGTGCCGGGTCGTGGCCCAGGACACCGAGCACCTGCAGGAGATCGTCAACCGCCTGCTCTCCAACAACGCCATCCGGCGCTCCACGAGCTACATCGCGCTCAGCCACCCGATCCCGTACCGGACCGCGCCGCTCGTGGCCGCAGCGGGGGCGGCGGGTGCCGCGGGCTAGATTCCAGGGACCCGACCTGCAGCTCCACCCCAAGGAGGCCCCCGTGGCCAGCAAGCTCGAAGGACGCGCCCGCGAGATCGTGGCCGACAAGAACTACGCCCATCTGTCGGTGCTGCGCAAGGACGGCTCGATCCAGACCGTCGTGATCTGGGCCGACGCCGACGACGCGGGCCGCGTGGTCGTCAACTCCGCCGAGGGGCGCGGCTGGCCGACCAACCTGCGCCGCGCCGGGCAGGCGACCATCAGCTTCGCCAACGCCCAGGACCCGTTCGAGTTCGTCGCGATCACCGCGACGGTGGACGAGGACACCAACGAGGGCGCCGACGACGTCATCGACGCGCTCGCCAAGAAGTACCTCAACGCCGACAGCTACCCGGGCCGCACGCCCGACGAGCAGCGCGTGACGTTCCGGCTCACGCCCGAGCGCGTGGTCCACAAGGGCGGCTGACCGAGGCGGTCAGCGCACCAGCTCCCGCAGCGCGCCGGCCACGGCCGGCGGCGCTGCGAGCACGCCCCACGGCAGCTCGCCGACCGGGTCGAGCCGCTCGACGGTGAGGCCGGCGCGCGCGCAGATCAGCTCACCGGCGGCGACGTCCCACGGGTTGATCCCGCGCTCGTAGTAGGCGTCCAGCCGTCCGGCGGCCACCCAGGCGAGGTCGAGCGCCGCCGCCCCGCCGCGACGGATGTCGCGAGCCTGCGGCAGCACGCGCGAGACGACCTCGGCCTGCAGGACCCGGCGCGCGGGGTCGTAGCCGAACCCCGTGGCGACGAGCGCCTGGCTCAGCTCGGTCGGCGCGGGCGGGCGGATCGCCTCCAGCGCGGTGCCGTTGAGCGTCGCCGGACCGTCGGCGGTCGCGGCGAACAGCTCGTCGCGCACCGGGTCGTAGACCACCGCGGCCAGGCCCTCGCAGGCGATGCTGACCGCCCACAGGGGCAACCCGTACAAGAAGTTGACGGTGCCGTCGAGCGGGTCGACGACCCAGCGCCGTCCGCTGGTGCCGGCGACGTCCTCGCCCTCCTCCCCCATCACCGCGTCGTCGGGCGCGCGGCGCGCGAGGATCCCGCGGATCGCCCGCTCGGCGGCGAGGTCGGCCTCGCTGACGACGTCGGTCGGCGTCGACTTGGTGGCCAGCACCCGCTCGGTGCCGAAGCGCTCCAGGAGCAGGGCGCCGGCCGTGCGCGCCGCCTCGGTGGCGACGTCCAGCAGCTCGTCGTGGCTCATGCGGCCACGGGAGGACGGCGGTCGGCCCAGGGCCGCGCGCGCTCGAGCTGCGCCGACAGCGCCAGCAGCAGCGCGTCTTCTCCGTGGCGGCCGACGAGCTGGACGCCGACCGGCAGCCCGTCGTCGTCGACGCCGGCCGGCACCGAGGCCCCGGGCTGGCCGGTGACGTTCCAGACCGGCATGAACGTCAGGCGCTCCGCGCCGCGGGCGATGAAGGCGGCCGCGCCGCGCGCGCCCATCACGCCCACCTCGTAGGGACCGTCGACCGCCGCGGGGGTCAGCAGCACGTCGACCTCGTCCCACAGCGCGAGCAGCCGCCGCGTCTGACCCGCCTCGGCGTCGCGCGCCCAGCGGACCACCGGCGCAGGGATCCGGCCCCCGAGCGCGGCGATGCGGCGGGTGCGCCGCTCGAGGCGCTCGGGATGCGGCATCGACGCCCGGACGTCGTCGGCGATCCCGCGCAGCACCCGCGTGTAGGCCGTGAGCCAGACGGTCGGCGGGTAGTCGGGGTCGCGCTGGACGACCTCGTGGCCGAGCTCGCGCAGCAGGTCGGCCGTGGCCGCGACGGCGCGCCGCTCCTCCTTGCCGACGTAGGGCAGGGCGCCCATGGGGCCCTTCGTGCTGACCGCGATCCGCAGCGACCCGGGCTCTCGCGCGGCGGCCGCGACGAAGCCGCCGTCGGGCAGGTTGTCGTCGTTGATCGTCGCATCCAGGAACAGCGCCGCGTCGGCGACCGTGCGGGCGATCGGGCCGTTGACCGACAGGCCCTGCCATGCGTCCTCGTGCGGGGCGACCGGCACGCGGTCGCGCGTCGGCTTGATCCCGAACAGGCCGGTCCAGGCCGCCGGGTTGCGGATCGAGCCGGCGCCGTCGGAGCCGAGCGCGACGCCGCAGAGCCCGGCGGCGACGGCTGCCGCGCTGCCGCCGCTGGAGCCGCCCGGCGTGCGGGTGAGGTCCCAGGGGTTGCGGACCGAGCCGAAGGTGGTGGTGTCGGTCGCGGGGAGCATCGTCATCTCGGGCACGAGCGTCTTGCCGACGATGACCGCGCCGGCGGCGCGGAGGCGGACGACGGCCTCGGCGTCGCGCGCG
>JAOPZP010000168.1 GCA_025964055.1 Conexibacter sp. | reverse complement strand
CGGGGAGGCTAGCGGGCGGCTACCGCGCGGGGCGGTCGCCGGTCTGCGACCGGCGGTGCCGTGCGTACTGCCGGGCGAACCCGAACACGAAGCGCGGGTTGTAGGTCAGGTAGCGCCGCCACAGCCGGCGCGGCTCCTTGGAGAGGCGGAAGAGCCACTCCAGGCCGGCGGACTGCATCCACGACGGGGCCTGCGGGACCAGGCCGGCGTGGAAGTCGAACGCGGCGCCGACGCCGACGAGCACGGGCGCGTCGATGCGGTCGCGCAGCGCGGCCATCCACTTCTCCTGCTTGGGCACGCCGATGCCGACCCACACGACGTCGGGCTTGGCGTGGTTGATCTCCGCGACGACCGCGTCGATCTCCTCCGTGCTCAGCGGACGGAACGGAGGCGAGTAGCCGCCGACGATCTGCAGGCCGGCGAAGCGGCGGCGCAGGTTGAGCGCCAGCTGCACGAGCGCGCCCTGGTTGCGGCCGCCGTAGAGGAACATCCGCGTGCCGGTGGTCGCGCTGCGGGCGCAGTAGCGGGCCATCAGGTCCGGCCCGTACACGCGGCTCGACAGGTCGTGGCCCAGCGCGTTCATCGCCCAGACCAGCGGCTGGCCGTCGGGCACGACGAGCGACGCGCCGAGGACCGCGGCGCGGAGCTCGGGGTCGTCCTGGCAGGCGACGACGGTGTGGGTCGCCGCGACGCAGACGTAGCCCTTGCCGCGGGCGCCGACGGTGGCGTCCATCCAGTCCATCGTGCGCTCGTAGTCGGTGAGCGCGAGCGGGACGCCGAGGACGTCGGTGGCCGGAGGTGGCACGGTCGGATCCGCGGGTGCGGCCGTCAGGGCGTCGTCGAGGGGTGCGGGGATGGGGGCGGGCATGCAGGTCTTACAACGCTCCCACGCTCGCAAGGTTTCGCGATCGCGTAGGACAGACGTCCAGCTCCCTGGGTGGGAGGACCGTAACCCGGGCGCCGGTCGGAGTCCGTAGGCTGCCGACGGTGCGACGGTCAGGATCAGTGTGGCACACGGCGTGAGCCCGCGGCGGGCCCTCATCACCGGGATCTCGGGCCAGGACGGCTCGTATCTGGCCGAGTTGCTGGTCGCCCAGGGCTACGACGTCGCCGGCGTCGTGCGGGACCCGGTCGATCGCCCGCTGCCCAACCTGGCGGCGGTCCGCGAGCGCGTCTCGCTGCTGTCGGGCGACCTCCGCGAGCCCGCGACGCTGGCCGACGCGCTGTCGGCCATCCGCCCCCACGAGCTCTACCACCTGGCCGCGCCGACGTTCGTGCCGACCTCGTGGGACGACCCGCGGGGCGTGCTCGACCAGATCGCCGGGGCGACCGCCGACCTGCTCGGCGCCGCCCGCCGGATCGACCCGCAGATGCGCGTGTTCGTCGCCTCCTCGTCGGAGATCTTCGGCGACGCGGGCGTGGCGCCCCAGGACGAGGAGTCGCCGATGCGCCCGCGCTCGCCCTACGGCGTCGCCAAGCTCGCCGCCCACGGGATGGTCGGCGCGCTGCGCGACCGCTTCGGCACGTTCGCCGTGTCGGGCATCACCTACAACCACGAATCGCCGAGGCGCCCGGAGCACTTCCTGCCGCGCAAGGTCACGCGAGCGGCGGCGGCGATCGCGCTGGGCCTCGAGGAGGAGCTCGTGCTGGGCGACCTCGGCGCCGTGCGCGACTGGTCGCACGCCGCCGACGTCGTGCGCGGCGCGTGGCTCTCGCTGCAGGCCGACGCGCCCGGCGACTACGTGCTCGCCTCGGGCGTCGGCCGGACGGTCGGCGACCTCGTGGCGGCGGCGTTCACCGCGGCGGGCGTCGACCCCGAGGGACGCGTCCGCGTCGACCCCGAGCTGGTCCGGCCGCCCGAGTCGACGCCGCCGGTCGGCGACCCGTCGCGGGCGCAGCACGTGCTGGGCTGGCGGGCGCAGATCGGGTTCGCGGCGATGATCGCCGAGATGGTCGCGGCCGACATGGCCGCGCTGCGCGCCACCGGCTCCTAGCGCTTCAGCAGCTCCAGGTCGGCGCGCGTCATCAGGCGGATGAGGTCCTCGAAGCTCGTCTGCGGCTCCCAGCCCAGGTCGCGCTTGGCCTTGCCGGGATCGCCGATGAGCTGGTCGACCTCGGCGGGGCGCAGGAACTGCGGGTCGATCCGGACGTAGTCCTCCACCGCGCCGGTGAGGCCCGCCTCGTCGAGGGCGATCTCGACGCACTGGCGCACGGTGTTGGTGCGGCCGGTGGCGATGACGTAGTCGTCGGCCTTGTCCTGCTGGAGCATCAGCCACATCGCCTCGACGAAGTCCTTCGCGTAGCCCCAGTCGCGCTCGGCGTCGAGGTTGCCCAAGGACATGTGGTCGCGCAGCCCGTGCTTGATCGCCGCGGCGTGCCACGTGATCTTGCGCGTGACGAACTCCAGCCCGCGGCGCGGCGACTCGTGGTTGAAGAGGATGCCGCTGGTCGCGTGCAGGTTGTAGGACTCGCGGTAGTTGACGGTGATGAAGTGCCCGTAGGCCTTCGCCACGCCGTAGGGCGACCGCGGGTAGAACGGCGTGCTCTCGTCCTGCGGGACCTCGCGCACCTTGCCGAACATCTCCGAGGACGACGCCTGGTAGAAGCGCGCCTCGGGGCAGACCTCGCGCATCGCCTCCAGCACGCGGGTCACGCCGACGCCGGTGAACTCGGCGGTCAGCGTGGGCTGGATCCACGACACCGCGACGAAGCTCATCGCGGCCAGGTTGTAGAGCTCGTCCGGCGCGGAGTGGCGCAGCGCGTCGGTGAGCGAGCGGTGGTCGAGCAGGTCGCCCTGGTGCAGCGTGATGCGATCGCGCAGGTGCTCGATGCGGTCGAACTTCTCGGTCGAGGCCCGGCGCACCATGCCGTGGACCTCGTAGCCCTTCTCGAGCAGCAGTTCGGCGAGGTAGGAACCGTCCTGGCCGGTGATGCCGGTGATCAGCGCGCGTCGTGGAGCCATGTGCCGGCGGACGCTATCGGGACGACCCGCTAGCTCGCCGGGCGATGCCCCGTGAGCTCGACGGCGGTGGCGATCCGGTTGAGGCCCGGAATCCGCGCGAGGAACTGGTTGAGCCGCCACAGCGGACCCACGGCGCGCGGCGGGATCGGCACCGGCACCGACTGCGGGAGCATCCCGGTCATCCGCTCGTCGGTCACCGTGTAGCCGTGGCGCTGCAGCCGCTCTCTGGCGCTGCGCTGCGTGTAGACCTGGTCGAAGGGCAGCTGGCCGTGGTAGTAGGCGCCGATGCGGCGCGCGAGCCGCTCGGTCCACGACGTGCGGTTGGGCAGGTTGAACACGTACAACCGCCCACCGGGCTTCAGGACGCGCGCCAGCTCGGCGAGGCTGCCGTCCGGATCCTGGACGTGCTCGAGCACGCCGACCGACAGCGCGGCGTCGAACGCGTCGTCGGGGTAGGGCAGCTTCACGGGGTCCGAGCTGACGCTCACCGTGAACTCCGGGTAGGCCTCCATCTTGACCTCGGCCGACGTCGGCGGCGCGTCCTCACGCCACTCATAGGAGGCGACGTTGACGCCTCTGGCGGTCAGCAGCGCGGTGATCTGCCCGTAGCCGCAGCCCCAGTCGAGCACGCGCTCGTGGCGCTCGGCGGCGACCCGGTCGGCGATCTCCTCGTACTGGCGGATCTGCAGCGGGGCACGCAGGTGCGTGTCGCCGGTCTGCCACTTCGCCAGGAAGCCCGGCATCGGTGCTCCTCGGTCGGGGACGGTGACCAAACCCTACCGACGGCGGTGGGGGCCGGTTCGTAGACTCGCCCGCCCGTGCCCGGACCGCTGCGCATCCTGCACTTCGCCGACACCCCGCGCCGCGGGGGCGCCGAGGGCATCCTGCTGCGCAACGTCGAGGCCCAGGTCGCCGCCGGCCACGACGTCGAGGTGCTCACCGCGCAGCCGTGGCTGGCCGACGAGGTGCGCGCGACGATCCCCGGCGCCCGCGCGAGCACGGTCGGCGACGAGCGCTTCCGCGCGGCCGACGGCCTGCAGCGGCGCCTGCGGGTGGTGGCGCAGCTCCCGGCGCTCGTG
>JAOPZP010000148.1 GCA_025964055.1 Conexibacter sp. | reverse complement strand
ACGCTGCACGGCCTCATGCGCGTCCGCCACATCACGCAGGACGACGCCCACATCTTCTGCACCGAGGAGCAGATCGAGGACGAGGTCGTCGGCTGCCTGGACTTCGGCTTCGCGCTGTACGAGCTGTTCGGCTTCGAGCCCAAGCTCGAGCTCTCCACGCGCCCCGCCAAGCGCCTGGGCTCCGACGACATGTGGGATCGCGCCGAGGGCGCGCTGGAGAACGCGCTCAAGCGCCTCGGGCTCGACTACGAGGTCAACGCCGGCGACGGCGCCTTCTACGGCCCCAAGATCGACCTGCACCTGCGCGACTCGCTGGGTCGCTCGTGGCAGCTGGTCACCGTGCAGCTGGACTACCAGATGCCCGAGCGCCTGGACGCGAGCTACATCGGCGCCGACAACGCCGAGCACCGCCCGGTGATGATCCACCGCGCGCTGCTGGGATCCTTCGAGCGCTTCATCGGCATCCTGATCGAGCACTACGCCGGCGAGTTCCCGCTGTGGCTGGCGCCGACCCAGGCGATCGTGCTGCCGATCTCCGACCGCCACGTCGAGGCCGCCGCCGCGACCCACGGACGCCTGAAGGCCGCCGGCCTGCGCGTGGCGCTGGACGACCGCAACGAGTCGGTCGGCCGCAAGATCCGCGACGCCGAGCTGCGCAAGATCCCGTACATGCTCGTCGTCGGCGACCGCGAGGCCGAGTCGGGCTCGGTGTCGGTCCGCCGCCACGGCGAGGGCGACGTCGGGACGGTCCCGATCGACGAGTTCGCCCAGCAGCTCGCCGAGCAGATCGCGGCGCGCACCTGAGCGCGGCCGGGCGGCGGGCGCGCCGCCGTTGCTCAGACGGTGCGGCTGCCGGACTTCGCGGCGAGCATCGCCGCGTCGGCCTCGGCCAGCAGCTCGGTGCCCATGGTGCCCGAGATGTGCTCGGCCGCGCCGAGCGTGATCGTCACGGGCATGTCGTCGGGGGTGCAGCACCGGGCGCCGACAGCGTCCTCGATGCGGTCCGCGACGTGGCGGGCGCCGGCGACGTCGGTCTCGCCGAGCAGCACGACGAACTCGTCGCCGCCCCACCGGAAGGACTCGTCGGGCGCGCGAACGACGTCGCGTAGCACCGCGGCGACGTCGGCCAGCAGCTCGTCGCCGGTGTGGTGGCCGTAGAGGTCGTTGATCGCCTTGAAGCCGTCGAGGTCGCCGACCAGGGCCGAGATCGGCCGCCCGCTGCGGTGGGCGCGCGCGACGTGGCCGACCAGCGCCTCGTCGAGGGCGCGGCGATTGCCCAGGCCGGTCAGCGAGTCGATCCGCGCCAGCTCGTCGGCGGCGGCACGCTGGGCGTCGAGCTGGCGGCGGATGTTGCGGATGTGGCCCGACCACACCAGGCAGAGCAGGCCGAGCGCCCAGGCGATGCCGAGCGTCGCGATCCGCTCCGACAGCATCTGGGCGTGCCAGTCGCTGTAGGCCGCGGGCAGGAAGACGACGGCGGTGTCGGCGAGCAGGACGATCAGCAGCCGGCGTGCCGGCAGCACCACGGCGCACCAGACGACCGGGAGGATCACGAGCTCGACGTAGGACGACTGCGCCCCGGCCAGCCACTGCAACACGGCGAGCATGGTCGGGCCGGTCATGGCGATCGTCATCAGCGCGGGGGTGCCGAGCTTGCGGCGGTTGGTGACCATGCCGGCGCCGACGGCGAAGGCCAGCAGGATGATGGCGGCCCCCGGCAGCCACCCGAGCTCGCCGAGCGCGTCGGTCGGCGGGTCGACGGCCATCAGGGCTGCGGCGATCAGGCCGGCACAGCAGAACACGAAGCCGGCGAGGCGACCCACCAGGCGGCGGTCGAGGATCTCGTAGTGGTCGGGCTGCTGGCGCACGACGGCCCGGAGGCGATGCCAGTCCGGGGCTGTGTGGGGGCGTGGCTCCACAGCTCTAGTGGTCGGCCCGGCGAGGGCGGTCTGAAGTCCCGGACAACGGGCTTGGCAGAGGCATGGACGATCCGTCTATACTGGATGACGTTGATTTGCACCATCGCGACAAGGTCGGCCCCGCGCTCATGACGCCGCGCCGACGCAACAGCTAGTGCCGGTCCCTCGCAGGTTCGACCGGCGCCCGCCCGAACGCGACACCACGCGTGTCAACGATCGGATTCGGGTTCCTGAAGTGCGCGTCATCGGCGACGATGGCGAGCAGGTCGGGATCATGAAGACCGAGGACGCCCTGCGCCTGGCGCAGGAGCGTGAGCTCGACCTCGTCGAGGTCGCCGCGGAGGCACGCCCCCCGGTCTGCCGCATTCTCGACTACTCGAAGTACAAGTACGAGATCGCGCAGAAGCAGAAGCAGGCGCGCAAGCACCAGCAGCAGATCGTCATCCGGGAGATCAAGTTCCGGCCGAAGATCGCGCAGCACGACTACGACACCAAGAAGGGTCACGTCGAGCGCTTCCTCCGCCACAAGGACAAGGTGAAGATCACCATCATGTTCCGTGGCCGCGAGGTGACGCACCCGGAGCGCGGGCGGATGATCCTCGACCGCCTGGCCGAGGAGCTCACCGACCTGGCGATCATCGAGCAGCGCCCGAACCTCGATGGGCGCAACATGACGATGATGCTCGGCCCCAGCAAGGCCGTGCTCGCCGGCACGATCGACGAGGAGCTGGCCGCCAAGGCGGCTGCCGCCGAAGCCGCCGCGGCTGACGCGGCTGCCACGGTGAGCGCTCCCGTCGCCGACGGCGATGCCGAGGCCCCGGCTGACGAGGCACCGGCTGACGAGGCCCCGGCTGACGAGGCACCGAGCGCCGAGAGCGCTCCGGCAGCCGAGGCGGCTCCCGCCGCCGAGCCCGCTCCGGCCGACGACGCCGCCCCGACCGAGACCCCGGCACCCGCCGAGGCCAAGGTCGAGTCGGCGCCCGCCGCCGAGTAGCGGCCTTCAGCCTGCAGCGAGTCCGAGGCGGTGCGCTACGGCGGCCGCCTCGGTTCGGCTGCGCACGTCGAGCTTCCCGAGGATCCTCGAGACGTGGACGCTGGCCGTCTTCTCGGCCATGAACAGCTCCGTGCCGATCTCGCGGTTGGTCGCGCCGCGCGCCACGAGCGTCAGGACCTGCCGCTCGCGCGGCGTCAGCCCGAACGGGTCGGCGTCGCCGGCGCCCGCGCCGGGCTCTCCCGGCTGCCCGGCGTCGCCGTTGCGTCGCACCGGCGCCGCCTCGACCGGCAGCCGCGCCCGCGCCGCCAGCCCTTCCAGCTCGGCCACCAGCCACGCGGCGCCCAGGCGCCGCGCGATGGTC
>JAOPZP010000425.1 GCA_025964055.1 Conexibacter sp. | reverse complement strand
CCAGGGCGCCGCCGGCGGCGAGCGCGATGAACATCGTCCGCTTGACCGGGACGCCGCTGCGCCGGGCGGCCTCGGGGTTGCCCCCGACGACCCGGGTGCGGAAGCCCCAGCGCGTGAAGTCGAGGATGACCCAGACGACCACGGCCGCGGCGACGGCGAGCAGGATGCCGGCGTGCATCCGGGTCAGGCCGTAGACCGGCAGCCGGGCGTCGTCGGGATACTGCTGCGACAGCGGCAGGTTGAAGCTCGCCGGATCCTTCCATGGCCCGAACACGAAGTAGGCGAGGATCAGCGGCGCGACGAAGTTGAGCAGCAGCGTCGAGAGCGCCTCGTTCAGGTTCAGGGTGACCCGCAGGCCGGCGCAGATGCCCGCCCAGGCCAGCCCGCCGAGCATGCCGGCCACCGCCAGGATCGGCAGCAGAACGGCCGCCGGGAGCTGCCCGCCGAGCGCGAGCACGGCCGCGGTCGTGGACACCGTGCCCATCGTGAACTGGCCCTCGCCGCCGATGTTGACCAGCCCCGCGCGGGCGGGCACGGCGACCGCGAGGCCGGTGAAGGCAAACGGCGTCGCGCGGATCAGCGTGTCCTGGACGGACACGCCGAGGCCGGGCAGGACCACCAGGAGCCCCGCGGCGACCGCGAGGATCCAGGCCGCGGGCGTGAGCAGCCGCTGCCCGGCAGCGGGCAGGTGGAGCATGCCGGGCAGGGGCGCCGCGCTCACGCCGCCCTCCCGAGCATGAGGCTCCCGACGTCGTGCCGGCTCGTCGCCCGAGGGTCGAGCGAGGCGACGAGCCGGCGCTGGTGGAGCACGATGATGCGGTCGCTGAGGACGAAGAGCTCGTCGAGGTCCTCGGAGATCAGCAGGATCCCCGCCCCGGCCGCGGCGCGCGCCAGGAGGAGCTCCTGCGTGGCGAGGACGTTCGCGAGGTCGAGGCCTCGCGTGGGGTACGCGGCGACGATCAGCCCGGGGTCGCCCGCGAGGGCGCGCACGAGCATGACGCGCTGGATGTTGCCGCCCGAGAGGGTGCTCACCCGGCGGCTGCCCTCGGCGAGCTTGAGCACCTCGGACTCGTGCCGCGCCCGGACGTGCCGGTCGAGTGCCTTCCAGTCGTAGCCCATGCGGTGCCTGGGGACCGGGAGGCGCGAGAGCGCCATGTGCTGGGTGACGGTGAGGTCGCCGACGACGTCGGTCGCGATCGGATCCTCCGAGATGCCGACGGCGCCGGCGTCGAGCGCCCGCGCGGGGGCTCGCGAGCGGAGCCGCGTGCCCAGCACCTCCAGGGTGCCGGCCCCGACGCTGCGCAGCCCGAGGACGGCCTCGGCGAGCTCGAGCTGCCCGCTGCCGGAGATGCCCGCGACGCCGACGATCTCGCCGCGCGCGACCGTGAGGGTCAGGCCCTGGAGGCCGCGGTGGTCGCCGGCGCCCTCGACGTCGATCTGCACGGCCTTCAGCGCCGGCTCGTCGGTGACCCGCTCCTCGCGCGGGCGCGCGCGAAGCAGGGGCAGCTTCCGGCCGACGACGGCCTCCACGAGCGTCTCGTCATCGACCGTCGCCGGATCGATGCCGGAGGCCTCCACGACGCCGCCGCGGAGGACCGTGACGCGGTCGGCCATCGCCCGGACGTCGAACAGCTTGTGCGTGATGAGGGCGATGGCGAGCCCCTGGCCGGTCAGCTCGCGCACGATGGACGCGAGGGCGTCGATCTCCTGCGGGGCGAGCAGGCTCGTGGGCTCGTCGAAGATCATGACCTGCGCGCCGCTGAGCAGCAGCTTGATGATCTCCACCTGCTGGCGCTCGCCCATCGACAGATCGGCGGCTCGGGCGCGCACGTCCACGCGCAGCCCGTAGCGCTCCCGCACGCCGGCGATCTGCGCGTCCACGTCGCGCCGCCGCAGACGGGCGCCGCGGCCGGGCATGGCGAGGGCCACGTTCTCGAGCACGGAGAGCGCCGGAACGAGCCGGAAGTCCTGGAAGACCAGCCCGATGCCGAGCGCCCGTGCCCGTGCCGGCGAGCCGATGACGACCTCACGGCCGTCGCGCAGGATGGTGCCGGAGTCGGGTGTGTGGACGCCGTAGAGCGTCTTCGCCAGCACCGACTTGCCCGCACCGTTCTCGCCGAGGATGGCGTGCACCTCGCCTGCGGCGAGCGCGAGGTCGACCTGCGCGTTGGCCTGGACGTCCCCGAAGCGCTTGTGGATGCCGCGAGCCTCGAGCGCCGGGATCGCGCCGGCCGGCGCCTCGAACCCGTCGTCGGCCTGGGCACGGGCCGACGTGGTCATCGGCGCGCCGCGTCGGTGACGACGCTCGTCGACCCGGCGTCCTCGTCGCGCACCAGCCCGCGGACGACGCCGAAGAGGATCAGCCGGCCACGGTTGATCGCCGACCCGGCGACCATCCCGCGCAGCTCCACGGTGGCGTCGCGCTCGATGTGCAGGTCCCCGGCGATCATGCCGTGGACCACGAACGTGACGCCCTCGGCGGCCGTCGCGTCCCCGTCGATCATCCCGTGAAAGCTCGTGTCCTCACGGATGACGACCGGGCCGAGCACCTTGCCCTCGACGCGTCTCATCGGCCCACGGCGTTCGAGGAGGCCCGGTACGCGCGCCAGCCGCCGAACTCGGAGATGTCCGCCGCGCCGTCGGGCAGCTCGGGGGCGGCCCAGACGATGCCGAGCTTGCGCTCGCCGTCCTGGAGCTCCACGACGCCCACGCCGAGCCCGGGCGGCTCACCGGCGATGAGCTGCTCGAGATCCTCGAGCCCCATCCGGTACAGCTCTCCGGCCAGCGAGACGCCGTCTCCGTCGGCGGGACGCATCCCGGGATGGACGTCACGGATCGAGTACAGCCGGTACCGGGGCGCCGTCTGCGCCTCGCGCACGAAGTGGGCACGCTCCAGGTTGCCGTGGAGCTCCTCGCCCCGCATCAGCGTGCCGTTGACGAAGAGGTCCACGCGGTCGCTCACATCCGCCTCGCTTCTCATGCGCAGCTCCTAATCGATCAGGACGGGTCGTAGTCGTTGCACCGCGAGCCACCACATGACCCCGCCGAACAGCAGCAGGGCGGCGGCGTGGACCAGGTCGCGGCGCACGTTGAAGCCGAACACCGCGTCGCGCACCAGCTCGACGCAGTGAAAGAGGGGATTGGCCTCGTTGAGGGTGCGGGCCCACGGGGGCAGGAAGGAGACGGGGAAATAGGCCCCCGCCAACAGCAGGAGGGGCGTGAGGAGGCCGCTGATGATGAAGCTGAAGTTCGTGATCGCCTTGGCCATGGCAGCGACCGTCACGCCGAACGCGGCGAATCCGAAGCCCGTGAGGAAGGCGATGAACGGCACGGCGACGATGCCCCAACCGGGCCGCATGCCGTACGCGACGGCGACCCCGAGCGGCGCGATGGCGTAGACGCCGGTCCGCAGCGCGATCCACAGGACCTCTGCCGTGACGAGATCCTTGACGTTGACCGGCGTGGCGAGGACCGCGTCGTAGATGTGCTGGAAACGGCTCTTGATCCACGTCGAGTACATGGCGGGAAACGCCGAGCTGAAGACCACGGTGGTGGCCACGACCCCGGTGCCGACGAACTCCATGTAGTCGACCCCGCGCACCTGCGAGATGAGGGCCCCGAAGCCGAGCCCGAAGGCCAGCAGGAAGATGGTCGGCTCGACGACGGCGGAGAAGGTCGTGGAGCGCCAGGTCCGCGTGAACACCGTCAGCTCCCGACTCATCACGCCGCCGATGGCCACCGCGTCCAGGCGCGGCAGCTGCGCCCGGCGTGTGCCGGCCTGGCGCGGAGCCCGCGGAGCGGCGTGCGGTGGTTGCCGGACCGGTTCGCGACCGACC
>JAOPZP010000127.1 GCA_025964055.1 Conexibacter sp. | reverse complement strand
CGACCTCGCCTTCCTGCAGTCGGTCGCCAACGTGCTCACCGCGGCCCTGCGGCGGATCGCCGCCGAGCGCGGCCTGCGCCACCAGTCGCTGCACGACCCGCTCACCAACCTGCCCAACCGCGCGCTGTTGCTGGACCGCCTGCGCCTGGCCCTCGCGCGCGGGCGCCGCGCCGGCACCTGGACCGCGGTCCTCTACCTCGACGTCGACGACTTCAAGAACGTCAGCGACAGCCTCGGCCACCTCGCCGGCGACGAGCTGCTGCGCGAGCTCGCCCCGCGCCTGAGCGACGTGCTGCGACCCAGCGACACGCTCGCGCGCGTGGGCGGCGACGAGTTCGCCGTCCTCTGCGAGGGCCTCGACGAGGTCGCCGAGAGCGCCGCGATCGCCGATCGCCTGCTGGAGGCGGCGGCGCGCTCGCTGACGCTCGACGGCGTCGAGGTGGAGCCCACCGCGAGCATCGGCATCGCGCTGGTCGGCCCCGACAGCACGGCATGCGGCGACGAGCTGCTGCGCGACGCCGACGTCGCGATGTACCGCGCCAAGCGCCTCGGGCGCGGCCGCTACGAGCTCTTCGACGACGGCATGCGCGCCGAGACGATCGAGCGCGTCGCGCTCACCAACGACCTGCGCCACGCGATCGAGCGCGGCGAGCTCCACCTCGCCTACCAGCCCGTCGTCCGATTCTCGGACCGGCGCGTCGCGGGCTTCGAGGCGCTGGTGCGCTGGAGCCATCCGGAGCGCGGCGAGATCCCGCCCGGGCGCTTCATCCCGCTCGCCGAGCAGCACGGCGTGATCGCGGCGCTGGGCAGCTGGGTGCTGCACGAGGCGCTCGACCAGCAGCGCCGCTGGCGCGACGCCGGGCTCGCGCTGGGCGACATGTCCATGTCGGTCAACGTCTCGCGCGTGCAGCTCGGCCGGCCGGAGCTGGCCGCCGACGTGCTCGGCGCGCTGGCCGAGCGCGGCCTGAACCCCGGGGACCTCATGCTGGAGGTGACCGAGTCGGCGGTGATGCAGGACCCCGACGTGGCGCACGCGACGCTGCGCACCCTCAACCGGGCCGGCGTCCGCATCGCGCTCGACGACTTCGGCGTCGGCCAGTCGTCGCTGGCCTGCCTGCGGGACCTGCCGCTGGACGTGCTCAAGCTCGACCGCCTCTTCATCACCAGCCTGGCGACCAGCCGGGAGGCCGTGGCGATCGTGCGCGCGGTGACCGACATGGCCCGGACGCTCGGCTTCAGCGTGGTCGCCGAGGGCATCGAGACCGAGGCCCAGGGTCAGGTCGTCGAGGCGCTCGGCTGCGACATCGGGCAGGGCTACCTCTACGCGCGCCCCGTGCCGCCCGAGGCGGCGCCGGGCATCGTGGCGCGGCTCGACGCGGCGCTGGGCTGCGCCGCGCCGGCCCGCGCCGCCTGAGTCCGAGACCCATGCCCAGGCACCGGCGGCCGGCCACCTGGATCAGGGGTTAGCCGGCTTACCGCGGGGGCAGAACCGGCGTGTCGTGGCCCGTGACCTCGTCCGCCTGTTGTCCGCCGACCCCGAGCTGGGTGAGGGCCTGACGCCCGAGGACCAGGAGCGCGCTCACCAGCAGCTCGTCGCCGGGGTCCTCCACGTGCCCGCCGGCCGGTGGGACGCCTCCAGCGCGGTGGAGCCCGGCGGCTCGCCGCTCGGGCTGCTGATCATCGACGGCCTGCTCCTGCGCGACCTCGACCTCGGCCGGCGCTCGTCGACCGAGGTGCTCGGCTCCGGCGACATCCTGCGTCCCTGGGACGTCGACAGCCCGGTCAGCGAGCTGCCGCTGGTCGCGCGGTGGACCGTCCTCGAGGACCTCACGGTCGCCGTCCTCGACGAGCGCTTCCTCAGCGCCGCGGTGCGCTATCCGCCGGTCGTCGACGCGCTCTTCGCCCGCGCGGCGCGCCGCCACCGCGGCCTGGCTGTCCGGCTCGTCGTCAACCAGCTCGTGCGCCTGGAGGACCGCCTGCTGCTGGCGATGTGGGCGCTGGCCGAGCGCTGGGGCCGCGTGACGCCCGACGGCGTGCTGGTCCCGATGAGCCTGACCCACAGCGCGCTCGCGCGCCTCGTCGGCGCCCGGCGGCCGTCGGTCACCTCGGCGCTCGGCGACCTCGCGCGCGACCACCTGCTCGAGCGCACCGAGGACGGCTGGCTGCTGCGCGGCGACCCCGCACACCTCGTGGACCCCGTGACCGAGCGCCTGCTCGCTCCCGCCTAGAGCTGGTCGCCGCGCTCCGGCGCGACCGCGCTCCCCAAGTACGCTGCCCGGCATGGAGGAAGGCCGCGTCCGGTGGGCGCAGAGCGGCGACGTCAACATCGCCTATCGCGTGCTCGGCGACGGGCCGGTGGACCTCGTCTTCCTCGGCGGCTTCCTGTCGCACATCGAGGTGATGCTCGAGGAGCCGGGGCTGCGCCGCTGGTGGGAGCGGCTGGGCTCGATCGCGCGGGTGATCCTCGTCGACCGCCGCGGGTCCGGGCTGTCGGACCGGATCGACCGCCCGCTGACGCTGGCCGAGGAGGTCGAGGACCTCGACGCGGTGCTCGACGCCGCCGGCGCCGACCGCGTCGTCGTGCAGTCCTACGCCGCGGGCGGGCCGCTGGCCGTCGAGTACGCCGCGTGCCGTCCCGACCGCACGCTGGCGCTCGTCCTCTACGCGTCGATCGTCGCCACCGAGCGCGACGACGACGTCCCGTTCGCCGAGACGCCGGCCGACCGCGACGAGCGCATCGCCCGGCTGCTGGAGGAGTGGGGCACCGGCGCGGCGATCGACCAGATGGCGCCCAGCGTCGCCGACGACGCGCGCATCCGCACCTGGATGGGCAAGCTCGAGCGCCAGTCCTCGACGCCGGCCGGCATGCTGCGCCTGGCCTCCAACCTCCAGGGCGTCGACGTCCGCCACCACCTGCCGACGCTGCGCGTGCCGACGCTGATCCTGCACCGCACCGGCGACCAGCTGATCGACGTGGGCCACTCCCGGCTGGCGGCGGCGCGGATCCCCGGCGCGCGATTCGTGGAGCTGCCGGGCCACGACAGCCTGCCGATGATCGGCGACACCGAGGCGCTGCTGGGCGAGATCGAGGAGTTCCTGACCGGCAGCCGCACGCAGACCAGCGGGCTGCAGCGACGGCTGCTGACGGTGCTGTTCACCGACATCTGCGACGCGACGGGCCACGCGGCGCGGATGGGCGACGCGCGCTGGCGCGACCTGCTGGCGGCGCACGACGACGCGATCCGTCGGGAGGTCGAGCGCTACGGCGGCCGCGAGGTCAAGACCGTCGGCGACGGCTACATCGCGGCCTTCCCCGGCCCGCCGTCGGACGCGCTGCGCTGCGCGCGGACGACCGTCGCGGCGGTGCGCGGGCTGGGCGTGCGGATCCGGGCGGGGCTGCACACGGGGGAGTGCGAGCTGATCGGCGACGACGTGGGCGGCATGGCCATCCACATCGCCGCGCGCGTCTGCGACCTCGCCGGGCCCGACGAGGTGCTCACCTCGGGGACGGTCTACGGCACCGTCGTGGGCTCGGGCCTGGAGTTCGAGTCGCGCGGCGCGCGGCTGCTGCGCGGCGTCCCCGGCCCCTGGCCGATCTTCGCGCTGAAGGCCTGAGCGATCAGCGGCACGTGACGTTGCAGCGCGGTGTCATGCGGACGACCGACCGCAACCTTGGAGGCTCCTCGCAGTTGGTTGGGGAAACGGAGACCAACAGGGAGGCTTCCAAAGATGTTCCGCAAGATCCGGTCCCAGGGACCGTGGGTCCTGGCCAGCGCAGTCGTGCTCGGCCTGCTCATCTCATCGTTCGCCGTGGCGTCAGGCGAAGGCAAGAACCTGCTGCTCGGCAAGCGCAACCCGGGCTCCAACGCGAGCGCGGCGCTCAGCAGCGAGACACAGATCATCGCCAACAACGGCACGTACGGGACGCGCCAGTCCAACAAGTCCGACAAGGGCGGCGGCGCCATCTACGGCTGCCGTTCGGGCCTCGGCGGGTCGGAGAAGGGCTTCAGCCCCTGCATCCGCGCCGCCAACCTGTCCAACGGGCGCGCGTTCGAGTTCTCCTCAAACGGCGGCACCGAGGTCGGTCAGATCACGTCGGGCAACACCAACGCGGCGCCGTTCATCACCAACGCCCACGGCGTGGCCACCGGCCTCAACGCCGACCAGGTCGACGGCAAGTCGGCATCGGAGATCACCACCGACGCCACGACGGCGGCGCACACCGACGCGCTGGCCACCGCGCAGGGCCTGACGCAGTTCGCCGCGGTCGCGGCCGACGGCACGCTGGGCGCCAAGCGCGGAGCGACGTCGGCGACGCACCCGTCCGCCGGCAACTACACCGTCGTGTTCGCCAACGACATCTCGGCGTGCGCCATCCAGGCGACGGAGTCGACGATCACCAACGCCGGCGCGGTCGCCGCCGAGCTCGGCGCCGACAAGAAGACGGTCGCGGTGCGCACGCGCGCCGGCGGCGACGCGGGCGGCACGACGACGACCGACGTCACCGACCGGCCGTTCCACCTCACCGTCAGCTGCTGAGGCGGTAGGGAAGGGGGACAGTCCCCATCCCGTCGCGGGTTGGGGACAGTCCCCCTCGCGGCGCGGGTGGGGACAGTCCCCGCGTTCGGCGCGGGTGGGGACAGTCCCCGCGTCAGCGCCGGCGCAGGCGTGCGACGGCCAGGCGGCTCAGGAGCGTCGCCCAGTCGGCCAGCCCGCCGTAGAGATGCCCGACGGGCCCCGTGTAGAGCCAGGCGAGGGCGCGTGTGGAGGGGGAGGGGCGGCGGGCGGACATGCGCCGGCAACCGTACCCTGAGGGCCGCGCGAGCGAGCCTCTGGGCGAGCTCGCGCAAGGGAAGGCGAGCCTCCCGGGCGAGTCCTTCCCCGCTATCTTGCGAAGCCACATGGCCGCCGCAACGAACGTGAAGACCACCGTCGAAGAGCTCCCCGAGTCGCGGGTGCGCGTGGAGGCGGAGGTCGCTCCGCAGGAGGTCCAGCGCCGCGTCACCGAGGCGGCGGGCAAGATGGGCCGTGACCTGCGCATGCCGGGCTTCCGCAAGGGCAAGGTGCCCGCCCCGGTGGTCATCCAGCGCGTCGGCCGCGACGCCGTCCTCGACGAGGCCGTCCGCGCCGCGCTGCCCCGCTGGTACGTCGAGGCCATCGACGAGGCCGGCATCCACCCCGTCGGCGAGCCCGACGTCGAGCTGGGCGACCTGCCCGCCGAGGGTCAGCCCCTGGGCTTCACGATCGAGATCGGCGTGCGCCCCACCGCCACGCTCGGCGACATCTCCGAGCTGCAGGTCGACCGGCGCGAGCCGGCCGTCGACGACGCCGCGGTCGACGAGCAGATCGAGACCCTGCGCCAGCAGCTCGGCCGCCTCGAGACCGTCGAGCGCCCCGCCGAGAACGGCGACTCCGTCGTCGTCGACTTCAAGGGGTCGATCGAGGGCGACGACGGCGAGCGCGACTACTTCGACGGCGGCGAGGGGCGCGACCAGCTGCTCGAGCTCGGCGCCGGCCAGTTCATCCCCGGCTTCGAGGAGCAGCTCGTCGGCACGTCGGCCGGCGACGAGAAGGTCGTCGAGGTCACCTTCCCCGAGGAGTACGGCGGCGCGCCGCACCTGGCCGGCAAGCCCGCCCAGTTCGAGGTCACCGTCCACGAGGTCAAGGCCAAGAGCGTCCCCGAGCTCGACGACGACTTCGCCACCGAGGCCGGCGGCTTCGACTCGGTCGACGAGCTCCGTGAGGACATCGCCTCCCGCATGCGAGAGGCCGACGAGCGCAAGGCCGAGGCCGAGTTCCGCGAGGCGGCGCTCGATGCGGTCGTCGCCGGCGCCACGGTCGAGATCCCCGAGACGTTGGTCGAGGCCCGCGCCCGCGAGCTCTGGGACCAGATGCTGCACTCGCTCTCGCACCGCGGCATCAACAAGGACGCCTACCTGCGCATCGCGCAGAAGACCGAGGACGAGCTCCTCGAGGAGGCGCGTCCCGACGCCGAGCAGGCGCTGCGCCGCGAGGCCGTGCTGGCCGCCGTCATCGAGGCCGAGGGCATCGTGCCGTCGGAGGGCGACGTCCTCGACGTGCTGCAGCAGAGCGCGCTGCAGCAGGGCACCGAGCCGGAGAAGCTGCGCAAGCGGCTCGAGCAGCAGGGTCGCCTGGACGAGGTCGTCGACGACATCGCCCAGCGGCAGGCCATCGAGCTGCTCGTCGAGCGCGCCGGGGGCACCCCCACGGCGAGCGCCGACGAGGGCTCCTCCGCCTCCTGACGGCACCCCGGACGGGACTCGGACGAGCGTCGAGCGCCCTTCAGGACGCGCGCTCGCAACCGACCTGAAAGCCCAGGGAGGGCTCCTGCCCGGGTGCTAGCCTCCACGGACCTTCCGACACGGCACCAGCGTCGCGCCGGCAGGATCCCGCCCGAGTACAGAGAACGAGCACGAGGTCTCATGAGTCCACTGGTCCCGATGGTCGTCGAGCAGACTTCGCGTGGCGAGCGCGCGTTCGACATCTACAGCCGCCTGCTCAACGAGCGCATCGTGTTCCTCGGCACGCCCGTCGACGATCAGATCGCGAACCTGATCGTGGCGCAACTGCTGCACCTGGAGTCCGAGGATCCCGACAAGGACATCTCGATCTACATCAACTCCCCGGGCGGCAGCGTGTACGCCGGTCTCGCGATCTACGACACGATGCAGTTCATCAAGCCCGACGTGTCGACGATCTGCGTCGGCATCGCGATGTCGATGGGCGCCCTCCTGCTGGCCGGCGGCGCCGCGGGCAAGCGCATGGCGCTGCCCAACGCCAAGATCCTGATCCACCAGGTCTCCTCCGGCTTCCAGGGCCAGGCGACGGACATCGAGATCCACGCCAAGGAGATCATCGACATCCGCCAGCGGCTGGA
>JAOPZP010000069.1 GCA_025964055.1 Conexibacter sp. | reverse complement strand
CCGCGGCCCGAACCGGCACGGGCGCCCGCGCCCAGCCCGCCGAGCGTGCCGCCGCGGCGGTCCTCGCCCACTGCCGGGCGGTGATCGACGCCGTCGGCGACGCCGTCGTGGCCGTCAAGCCGCAGGTCGCCTGCTTCGAGCGCCTCGGCGCGCCCGGCTGGGACGCCCTGCAGCAGGTCACCGACCACGCGCGCGCCGCCGGCCTGCTCGTCCTCGCCGACGGCAAGCGCGGCGACATCGACGTCACGGCGACCGCCTACGCCCAGGGCTTCCTGGGAGCGACGCCCGGCCCGGGCGGCGACGTCCCCGGCCTCGGCGCCGACCTGCTCACGGTCGCGCCGTACATGGGCCTCGACACGCTCCGCTCGTTCGCCGCCGTGGCGCGCGACAACGGCGCCGGGATCGTCGTCCTGGTCCGCACGTCGAACCCCGGCGCCGCGGATCTCGAGGACGCCGAGCTGGCCGGCGGCGGCACGGTCTGGGAGCGCGTCGCGAGGCTGGTCGCCGAGCTGGGCGACGAGCAGGTCGGCCCGGAGTCCGGCCTCACCGACGTGGGCGCCGTCCTCGGCGCCACGCACCCCGAGCACCTGGCCCGCGCGCGCAAGCTGCTGCCGCGCACGATCTTCCTGCTGCCCGGCGTCGGCGCCCAGGGCGGCCGCGTCGAGGATCTGGCCCCGGCGTTCGCGCCCGGTCGCGCCGCCGGCCTCGTGACCGCCTCGCGCTCGATCGTCAGCGCCCATGCCGCCAGCGGCGCCGCTCCGGCGACGGCCGCACGCGCCGAGGCCGAGCGCCTGCGCGCGGCGGCCTGGGCGCTCAGCGGCTGACCGGCGGTCCAGACCGGCTGGACGCCTATCCTCCCGGCCTGATGCGGCGACGCGCCCCTGCCCGACTCCTGGCCTCCGCGGCCCTCGCGACCTGTGCCGTCGCGGTCTACGTGATCGTCCAGCACGAGTCGCAGTCCAGCGGCAAGGGCGGCAAGGCGAGCTCGTCGTCGACCTCGACGACCCCCACCACGACGGCGGGCAAGCGCAAGCCCGCGGCCAAGGCCAAGACCTACACCGTGAAGTCCGGCGACGTCCTGTCGGCGATCGCCATCAAGACCGGCTCGAGCGTCGCCGACCTGCAGCGCCTGAACCCGACGATGGACGCATCGACCCTGCACCCCGGCCAGAAGCTCAAGCTGCCGCGATGAAGGCCATGACGTCCGCTCTCCGGCGGGCGGCGCTGGGGGCGGGCGTCGCCCTCCTGGCCGCCGTCCCGTCCACCGCGTCGGCGGCCGCGACGGCCGCGGCTCCCGCGCCGCCGCAGGTCCGCGCGCCCGCCGCGATCCTCGTCGAGCCGGTCACCGGCGACATCGTCTTCCAGCGCAACGCGCACCAGCGCCGGCCGATCGCCTCGACGACCAAGCTGATGACCGCGCTGGTCACGCTCGAGCACGCGTCGCTGGACGACGTGATGACCACCGTCGACTACCACGCCGCCCCGGCCGAGTCGGTCGCCGGCTTCGGCGCCGGGGAGCGCGTCACCGTCCGCGACCTGCTGCGCGCGCTGCTGATCACCTCGGCCAACGACGCGGCGGCCACGCTGGCCGCGCGGGTCGGCGGGTCGCGCGCCGGCTTCGTGAACCTGATGAACGCCAAGGCGCGGCAGCTGCGGCTCACCGACACGCGGTTCGCCAACCCGATCGGCCTCGACGCACCCGACAACTACGCCTCGGCGACCGACCTGGTGAAGATCACGCTGATCCTGCGCCGCAACGCGTTCTTCCGCGAGACGACCAACCTGCCGCGCGTGACGCTGCGCACCGGCGCGCACCCGCGGACGTTCGTCAACCGCAACCTGCTCGTCCGCGACGTGCCCGCGGTCAACGGCGTCAAGACCGGCCACACCAACACGGCCGGCTACATCCTCGTCGGGTCCGCGTCGCGCAACGGCGTCACGGTCCTCAGCGCGGTGCTCGACGACCCCAGCGAGGCGGCGCGCGACAGCGACTCGCTCAACCTCCTCAAGTACGGCCTGAGCCGCTACCACGTCGTCACGCCGGTCAAGGCGGGCCAGGTCCTGGGGAGCGCGGCGCTGGCCCACCGCGACCAGCGGGTCGACCTCGTCGCGGCCTCGACCGTCACGCGCACCGCCCGGCGCGGCGACAGGATCGTCGTCGCGACCCGCGACGCGCCGGCCGAGCTGGACGGCCCGCTGCCCAAGGGCGCGCGCGTCGGGACGATCACGGTCACCCACCGCGGCAGGGTCGTGGCCCGCGTGCCGCTGCAGACCGCCGAGCCCGTCGACGCGGCGACGTTCGTCGAACGGCTGCGCGACTTCCTCGGCCGGCCGCTCACCCTGGCGCTCCTGGCCGCCTTCGCCGTCTGTAGCCTCTACCTCGTGCTGCTGCGGCGGCGCGCAGTGCGGCGTCGCCAGGCGCGCCGTCCAGGCAGAGGGGCCCCTGTCGCGTGATCATCACCGTCACCCTGAACGCAGCGATCGACAAGTCGCTGTCCGTGCCGAACTTCCGGCTCGGACGGCGTCATCGAACCGTGGAGCAGCGGACCGCCGCGGGCGGCAAGGGCGTCAACATCGCCCGCGCCCTGAAGACGCTCGGCCAGCCCGTGATCGCCACCGGGTTCGCCGGCGGCCCGACCGGCACGCGGATCGTCGACCAGCTCACCGAGGAGTCGATCCTCAACGACTTCGTGCGCATCCGCGAGGAGTCGCGGACCAACACGGCGGTCTACGACCCCACCAACGGCCAGCAGACCGAGATCAACGAGCGCGGCCCGGCGGTGAGCGCCAAGGAGCTCGAGCTGTTCCGCGACAAGCTGCTCTATCTGGCCCGGGGCGCGGACATGGTGGTCATCGCGGGCTCGCTGCCGCGCGGGGTGGACGCCGACGTCTACGCCGGCCTCGTGCGCGACCTGCGCAAGGCGGGCGTGCTGACCGTCATCGACACCGACGGCGAGCCGCTGCGCCATGCCGTGCGCGCCGAGCCCGACGTCATCTCGCCCAACGTCCTGGAGGCCGAGGAGCTCGTCGGGCACGAGTTCAACGACGACGAGGACCGCCTCATCGCCGTCGGCGAGATGGTCGAGCAGGGCGCCCGCGAGGCGATCATGACCCTCGAGGCCGGGTGCGTCGCCTGCCTGCGCGTCGACGGCCACACCCAGCGCTTCCGCGTCTCGATCCCGCCGCGCGACGCGGTCGCGGGCGTCGGCGCCGGCGACGCGTTCCTCGCCGGCTACGTGGCGGCCCGCTACTCGGGCAAGCCGCCCGCCGACTGCCTGGCCTACGGCGTCGCGTGCGGCGCGGAGTCGACGCAGCACCTCGGCGCCGGGCTCGTCGAGCCACGCGAGGTCGACCGCCTGCTCTCCGAGGTCGAGGTGCAGACGCTCGCGGCGTCGGCCGAAGTCGGCTGAGCGCTGCGCTCGACCCCGTTCCGTTCGGACCCGTTGCTATTCTCGAAGACGCGTGATTGGTTGCCGCCACACCACGCTGCATCGCCCGTCCTGGACCCCGCCTGCGCGGGGTCTTTTTGTCCGGCCCCAGACTTAGGATTCGCCTCATGGAGATCGAGATCGGCCGCGGGAAGAAGGCTCGCCGCGCCTATGGCTTCGACGACATCGCCATCGTGCCCTCGCGGCGCACGCGGGACCCCGACGACGTCGACATCTCCTGGAAGCTCGGCGACTATCGCTTTGACCTCCCGGTGCTCGCGTCCGCGATGGACGGCGTCGTCTCGCCCCGCACCGCGGGCATCCTCGGCAAGCTGGGCGGCCTGGCCGTCCTGAACCTCGAGGGGATCTTCTCCCGCTACGAGGACGCCGACGAGCAGTTGCAGCGCATCGCCGCGCTGCCCAAGGAGATCGCGACGCGCGAGATGCAGGAGATCTACCGCGCGCCGATCGACGAGGACCTCATGGTCCAGCGCATCCGCGAGATCAAGGAGCAGGGCGTCGTCACCGCCGCCTCGCTGACCCCGCAGCGCGTCATGAAGTACTACGAGAAGGTCCTGGACGCCGGCCTGGACATCCTCGTCATCCAGGGCACCGTCGTCTCGGCCGAGCACGTCTCGCAGACGACCGAGCCGCTGAACCTCAAGGAGTTCATCGCCGAGCTCCCCGTCCCGGTCGTGGTCGGCGGCTGTGCCAGCTACCACACGGGCCTGCACCTGATGCGCACCGGCGCGGCCGGCGTGCTCGTCGGCGTCGGCCCCGGCGCGGCGTGCACCACGCGCGGCGTCCTGGGCGTCGGCGTCCCGCAGGCGACCGCGATCGCCGACGTGGCGGGCGCCCGCTCCCAGCACATGCTGGAGACCGGCGAGTACGTCCGCGTCATCGCCGACGGCGGCATGCGCACGGGTGGCGACGTGTCGAAGGCCATCGCCTGCGGCGCCGACGCCGTGATGGTCGGCTCCCCGCTGGCGCGCGCCCACGAGGCGCCGGGCCGCGGCTTCCACTGGGGCATGGCGACGTTCCACCCGACGCTGCCGCGCGGCACGCGCGTCGCGACGGTGCAGAACGGCACGCTCGAGGAGATCCTCGTCGGGCCCGCGCGCGAGAACGACGGCACGTTCAACCTCATGGGCGGCCTGCGCACCTCGATGGCGACGACCGGCTACCAGGACATCGCCGAGTTCAACCGGGCCGAGCTGATGATCGCCCCGTCGCTGCAGACCGAGGGCAAGCAGCTGCAGTCCTCGCAGGGCGTCGGGATGGGCTCGCGCGGCGCGGCGGCCGAGGTCAACATGCCGTCGGGCGACACCGAGTCCCTGGCGCCGTCCGCCTCGGCGGTCCTGGCCTAGCCCGCATGGACAACCTCGTCACCGCCTCGACCGCGGCCACGGAGCTCGCCGACGAGTCGGCGCCCGTCGACCGCCCGACGGCGGTCGACGAGGTCGTCGTCCTGGACTACGGCGGGCAGTACTCGCAGCTCATCGCCCGCCGCGTGCGCGAGTGCGGCGTGTTCAGCGAGCTGCTGCCGCATCACGTCGGCGCCGAGGAGGTCCGCAAGCGCAAGCCCAAGGGCCTGATCCTCTCCGGCGGCCCCGCCTCGGTGTACGCCGACGGCGCGCCGAAGCTCGATCCCGAGCTGCTGGAGCTCGGCATTCCGGTGCTGGGCATCTGCTACGGCATGCAGCTGCTGGCGCTCAAGCTGGGCGGCAAGGTCGAGGGCGCCGAGGTCGGCGAGTTCGGCCGCTCGCAGCTGACGGTCCGCGAGAGCGGCACGCTGCTGGCCGGCCTGCCGATGGAGCAGAGCTGCTGGATGTCGCACCGCGACACCGTCTTCGAGGCGCCCGAGGGGTTCACCGCCCTGGCGTCGTCGACCGCGTCGCCGGTGGCGGCGTTCGAGTCGACCGAGCGCGGGATCTACGGGATCCAGTTCCACCCCGAGGTCGTCCACACGCCGTACGGGACCGACGTCCTCAAGAAGTTCCTGGGCGACGTCTGCGGCGCCGACCTGACCTGGTCGGCGGCCTCGATCGTCGAGGAGCAGATCGCGCGCATCCGCGCCCAGGTCGGCGACGCGAAGGTCATCTGCGGGCTGAGCGGCGGCGTCGACTCGTCGGTGGCCGCGGTGCTGGTGCACCAGGCGATCGGCGACCAGCTGACGTGCATCTTCGTCGACCACGGGCTGATGCGCAAGAACGAGGGCGACCAGGTCATCAAGGCCTTCCGCGACCAGTACAAGATCCCGCTGGTCGCCGTCGACGCCGAGGACCGCTTCCTCAAGCGCCTCGCCGGCGTGAGCGACCCGGAGACCAAGCGCAAGATCATCGGCGCCGAGTTCATCCGGGTCTTCGAGGAGGAGGCCGTCAAGATCGGCGACGCCAAGTTCCTCGTGCAGGGGACGCTGTACTCCGACGTCATCGAGTCCGGCGGCGGCACCGGCGCGGCCACGATCAAGTCCCATCACAACGTCGGCGGCCTGCCCGACGACCTCGAGTTCGAGCTCGTCGAGCCGCTGCGCGCGCTGTTCAAGGACGAGGTCCGCGCCGTCGGCGCCGAGCTGGGGCTGCCCGAGCGCCTGGTGTGGCGCCAGCCGTTCCCGGGCCCCGGCCTGGCGATCCGCATCGTCGGCGGCGAGGCCACCAAGGAGCGCCTCGACGTCCTGCGCGACGCCGACTACATCCTGCAGGACGAGATCCGCAACGCGGGGCTCTACCGCGAGCTGTGGCAGTCCTTCTGCGTGCTGCCCGACGTCCGCACGGTGGGCGTCCAGGGCGACGAGCGGACCTACGGCTACGTCGTCGTCATCCGCGCGGTGACGTCCGACGACGCGATGACCGCCGACTGGGCCCGCCTGCCGTACGACCTGCTCGAGCAGATCGCGTCGCGGATGATCAACGAGCTGCGCGAAGTGAACCGGGTGGTCCTGGACATCACGTCCAAGCCCCCCGGCACCATCGAGTGGGAGTGACGCGGTCGCGTTTGCGCGCCGCCTCGTCGCGCCTGACGGCACCGACCGGCTTGACGGGCCGGCGCCCGCCGGCGCTCGCCCGGCACCGTCAGCCACGACGATGCGGGGCGCAAACGCGACCGCGGGCGTAGCTGGTCGGCGGGGTCGCGTGACGCTCGTCATCGCGTCTCCGCCTGCCTCGGCGCTGATCGAGGCGGCGATCTGGGATGTCGACATCCGCCGCAGAGCGCAAGCGCGTGATCGATGCCACCAGGCTGGCGTCGCAGGTGGCAGGGCGAGCGATCGGTCGGCGCTCGCGGCACGGTGAGGCACGCGCGTGGCGGAGCGGCGGTGGCGACGTCACGGAGTGCCGCCCAGCCAGTCCCATTCGCGCTGCCACGACCGGCCCGGCCCAGGTGTAGGGTCGCGCGATGTCACGCTCCTGCGCGTCGTCCCGCGCGCTGTTCCTCGCGGCTGTGCTTGCGCTCGCCGCCGCCGGCCCCGCCGCCGCCGCGACCAAGGCCACCAACAAGGTCCGCATCGGCCCCGCCGGCGCCGCGTTCTACGCGCCGCCCACGCCGCTGCCGGGCAAGGTGCATGGCGACCTGGTGTGGGCACGCGCGCTGAAGGGTGCGCCGGTCGTCCCCGGGGCCGCGTCGACCAAGGTGGTGCTCTACCGCTCCACCGGCGTCGACGGCCGGCCGACCGCGGTCTCCGGCGTCGTCTCGATCCCGAAGGGGCACGCGCCCAAGGGTGGCTGGCCGGTCATCAGCTACGCCCACGGCACGACGGGCATCGCCGACCAGTGCGCGCCGTCGCGCGACGTCGCCGGCACGCCGGTCCATCCGTACAACGCCTACGTCTTCCCGCTGCTGACCCGCTGGCTGAAGGCCGGCTACGCCGTGGTGCGCACCGACTACGAGGGCCTCGGCACGCCGGGCGTGCACCCGTACCTGATCGGCAGCTCGGAGGGACGCAGCACGCTCGACATGGTGCTGGCCGCCCACCAGCTCGACTCGCGGATCGCGCTCGGCAAGGTCATCCTCTCCGGCCACTCGCAGGGCGGCCACGCCGCGCTGTTCGCCGCGGGCCTGGCCAAGCGCTGGACACCGTCGCTGACCATCCGCGGCACCGTCGCCTTCGCGCCCGCCTCGCACCTCGACGAGCAGATCCCGCTCACGACCGCGCTGACCGCGCCGGGCGGCGGCCTCAGCGGGCTCGTGTCGATGATCGCGCGCGGCGTCGCCACCGCGAACCCGTCGCTGGACACCACCACGCTGCTCTCCGACCAGGCGCAGGCGCTCTACCCGCAGACGCTGACGCAGTGCCTGCCCGAGCTTTCGGCGGCGACCGCGTTCGGCGGCCTGTCGCCGAAGGAGCTCTTCCGCGCCGGGATCGACTTCGGCCCGGTCGCCAAGCTGCTCGACGTCCAGGATCCGTCGCACCTGAAGATCCACACGCCGCTGCTCATCGAGCAGGGGAGCGCGGACACGACCGTCTTCCCCGTGTTCACCGACACGCTCAGCACCGAGCTGAAGGCGGCCGGGACGAAGTTGACCTACACCAAGGTCGCGGGCGTCGACCACGGCGGCATCGTCACCGCGGCGGCCAAGGCCTCCACGGCCTGGATCGCCCAGCGCCTCAAGGCGACCGCCGGCTGACCCCGGGCCGCGCCGGCGGCACGGCGCCCTGGCTCAGGTCGCTTCCTCGCCGGTCAGCACCACGTAGGCATCCTCCAGCGTGGCCGATCGCCGTTCACCGTCGGGGAGCGAGTTGTCGCCCTCCGCGCGCAGGATCGCGATCGCGAGGCCCGTGTGCCGCACGGCACGGCCCGTGGAATCCGCCCAGGCGCGCACCTCGCGCAGGCGCGCCGGGGGTCCGTAGATCTCGACGACCTCGCGGCCGGCGTGCTCGAGGGTGAGCTCGTCCGGCCGCCCTCGAGCGACGATCCGGCCGTGGGCCATGATCGCCACGGTGTCGGCGAGCCGCTCGGCCTCCTCGATGTAGTGCGTGGACATCAGGACGGTCATGCCCTCGTCGCGGAGCCGATCGATCAGCTCCCACAACTGGCGGCGCACCTGGGGATCGAGCCCGACGGTGGGCTCGTCGAGCAGCGCCAGTCGCGGTGAGTGCACGAGGCCGCGCGCGACCAGCAGCCGGCGGCGCATCCCGCCCGACAGCGCGTACAGCGACGTGTCCGCGCGATCGCTGAGGCCCGCGCGGCGGAGCGCCTCGTCGACGGCCGCGCCGCGGTCGCGGCGCGGCACCCGGTAGAGGTGGGCGAACACGGCCAGGTTCTGGCGCGGGGTCAGCTCGACGTCCAGGTTGTCGAGCTGCGGCACGACCCCCATCTCGGCGCGCACCTGCTTGGACTGCGCGGGAAGCTCGTAGCCGAGCACCTCGAGGCGTCCCTCGTCGGGGACCGCCTGACCGGTGAGCATCCGCATCGTCGTGGTCTTGCCGGCGCCGTTGGGACCGAGCAGACCGACGCAGGTCCCCTCCTCGACCTCGAAATCGAGGCCGTCGACGGCGGCGACCGCGCCGAAGCGCTTGATCACCTGCTGCAGGCTGATCGCTGCGGAAGCCACAGGAACTCGTGACGATCATCCCGCGTTCGGCGCGCTGATGAAAGACCTTCGTCTGACAACCGGTTGCCTTCGCCGTGCGGAGGTCCTATCGTCGCTCCATGGGCCGGAGAGCCAAGCCCAGACGTGCGGCGACGTCATCCGCCTTCCGCGGATCATGACCGAGCAGGTGGTCATCCGGCGGGGCGCGTTCCACGATCCGGTCACCCTGATGGCCGCCGCAGACGAGGCGCGATCGCTCCAGGGAGTGACGCAGGTGGCGGTCGGGATGGCGGACCCGCTCAACCTCGCGATCATCCGCGTGCGTCACGGCTACGACATGGGCGGCGAGGACTCGCTCGGCCCCGAGGACCTGGTCATCGCGGTGCGGGCCGACAGCGACGCGGCGGCGGAGGACGCGCTCGAGGTCGTCAAGCGGGTGCTGGCGGCCCGGCGCGCGTCCTCTGAGGTCGTCGACGTCGGTCCGTACGTGTTCGCCGGGGACCTGCGTGGTGCGCCCGTGCAGCGGATCGACTGGCGGGCCGGCCAGGCGACGGTCGCCGATGCCGAGCCGGCGGTGCCGGACGCCCGCGACGAGGTGATCGCGCGCGCCAACGACGTCGCGGTGGGCCGCATGCAGGACTCGCGGCCGCTGGTCGTGGGCGTCGGGGTGGCGCGCGACGTCCTACCGGGGATGAGCGACCGGACGCTCCTCCATGCCGGGCCGCCGATCGACTGGGCGGACATGACCGGGCCGATGCGCGGAGCGGTGATCGGCGCTGCCCTCTTCGAGGGGCTGGCCGACGACGCGCAGGACGCCATGCGCAAGGCCGAGGCGGGGGCGTTCGAGTTCGCTCCCGGCCACGAGCGACGCGCCCTGGGCCCCATGGTGGGGCTGATCAGCCCGTCGATGCCGGTGTGGATCGTCGAGAACGACGCGTACGGCAACCTGGCGTACTGCAACTTCAGCGAGGGATACGGCCAGGTGCTGCGCTTCGGCGCCTTCGGCGATGCCGTCATCGAGCACCTCCGCTGGATGGCGGCGGTGGGCGGCCCGGTGATCGCCGCCGCGCTCGAGCGCCTGCCGGCGCCGCTGGACCTCCGGACGATCACCGC
>JAOPZP010000012.1 GCA_025964055.1 Conexibacter sp. | reverse complement strand
CGGCTGCTACCCCGGCCTGGAGCAGCCCCATCTCGAGCATGTCGCCGACACGCTGCGCGGCTTCGTGGCCGGCGCGGCGAAGCCGGCGCTGCGCTTGGCCGCATGAGCGGGCCGCGCATCTGCGGATCGTCCAGACCTGGCACGCGACCTTCGAGGCCGACGAGGCGCGACCCTCGCGCTCTTGCTCTACGAGCAGGAGGCAAGCGCTGGTCCGCACACCGGCCTGACGCTCGCGGCGATCAGGCCGCCGCGAGGGCCTGCCCGGAGGGCGCGACCAGCGGCAGGAGCTCGCGCGCGCCGCGCAGCAGGGCGTCGTAGCGCGGAGCGATGTGCTCCCACGAGTAGCAGGCGGCCCAGTGATCGTGGCCGGCCTCCCCGAGCGCGCGGCGGCGCGGCTCGTCGGCCAGCAGCTCCCGCGCGGTCGGCAGGAGCTCGTCGAGCGGCACGATGATCCCGCCGGCGTGCTCGTGGACCGCGCCGCAGCCCGGCGTGGCGATCCACGGCAGGCGGTGGCTCATCGCCTCGAGGATGACCAGCGGGGTCGCCTCGACGCGCGAGGGCAGCAGCAGCGCGCTCGCCGCCTGCATCAGCCCGGCGACCTCCTCGCGCGTGGCGCGGCCGAAGAGCCGCACGCGCGGATCGCGCGTCGCGGCCTCGCAGATCTGGGCGGACACCTCGGGGAAGTCGGGCGCCGGCGTGCCGACCTGCACGAGCGGCAGGTCGTCGTCGTGCCGCGCGAGCTGCGCGAGCAGGCCGAGGTGGTCCTTCTCCGGCCAGTGGTTGCCGACGACGAGGAGAAAGGGGGCGCCGGGGTCCAGGCCGGCCTTGGCGGGCGCGCCGGGATCCGGCTCGGCGGCGACGACCGCGTTCGGCACGTAAGCCTGCGGCAGGCCGAGGTCCGCGCAGAGCCGCGCGTCGAAGCCGTGGTTGGAGGAGTGGCCCACGGCGCCCGCGCCGGCGATCGTGCCGGCGTAGTGGCGCAGGATGAGCGGATGGGAGCGCAGCCAGGTGTCCCCGTCGCCGTTGACGCACGGGACGACGACGATGCGCGGCCGTGGGTGCGGGAGCGACAGCGAGCACACGATGGGCCACGCGCGCGGATCGGCGAACGCGAGCAGCGCGTCGGGCTGCGCCGCGCCGATGGCGACGGCGAGGTCGTGCATCTCACGCCCTTCGACGATCTCGTGC
The DNA here is from genome assembly GCA_025964055.1 of Conexibacter sp. Classification (GTDB taxonomy): domain Bacteria; phylum Actinomycetota; class Thermoleophilia; order Solirubrobacterales; family Solirubrobacteraceae; genus Baekduia. Next base: position 2,356 of record JAOPZP010000012.1, on the reverse strand, counting down.
ACGCGCAGGCCGCGATGCGCCGGGCCCCGGCGCTCCGGCAGCGCACGGGTGACGATCTCGACGTCCCAGCCGAGGTCGCGCAGCGCGACGGCCGCGTCCTCGGCGAGGCGCTCGCAGCCGCCACTGGAAGGATGGAAGAACTCGACGGCGATCAGCACCTTGCCCGGCTGGTCCAGCGGCGCGGCCGGCGCCGGGAGGTGGCGCAGCTGCTCCTCGAGCGCCGCGAGGCCCTCGACGCCGGCGTCGCGCTGCCGCGCGGCGGCGGCCGCCTCGTGGGCCAGCGGGGACTCGGAGCACGCGAGCGCGCCGTTGCCGAGCGCGACCCAGAGGTCGGCGCGCTCCGGCATCAGCCGCGTGGCCTGCCGCCGCAGGCCGAGAGCGTGCCGCGGGTCGCCCCGCCGCAGGTCGCCGCGGGTCGCGACGAGGTCGGCGAGGTTCTCGATCGCCTCCAGGCACTCGGGGTCGGCCGCCAGCGCGGCCTCCAGCAGCTCGTAGGCGCCGTCGACCTGCCCGTCGGCGTGCGCGATGACGCCGAGGTCGCAGAGCACGCGGCCGCGCAGCACCGGGAGCCGGTCGAGCGCCGGGAGCAGCGCCGTCAGGCGCGCCGCGACGTCGGCCAGCGACGCGCTGCCGAAGGCGGCCTCGACGGCGTCGAGCTCGGCCTCCAGCGCCGCGGGATCGGTGGCGGGCGCGGACATGCGAGGGCTCTCAGAACTTCTTGACGATCAGCGCGAGGCCGGGATGGACGTGCACGCTGGCGACGTCGCGGCGCATCTTGGCGAGCGCGATCGGCGACACCGCCGACCGGACGCCCTGCGGCGGCATCAGCGCCTGATCGCGCTGGACCGCGTCGACGAGGTCCTTGACGTAGTCGGCGGCGGTGTCGGGATGGCGCAGGTCCTGGCCGCCGTACTCGACGAAGTAGGACGTCCCGAAGTCCTCGATCGCGTACACGCCACCCGGCATGATCTGCGGCCAGAGCACCTCGAACGACACGATCTGCTGGAGCATCGTGTGGCCGCCGTCGTCGAGGACGAAGTCGTAGTGCCCGCCCAGCTCGGCGACGAACGCCTCGAGCGCGGCCGGGTCGCCCTGGTCGACGAGGCGGACCTGGGAGTTGGGGACCTCGTCCTGGTAGGACAGCGTGCGCGGCTCGATGTCGATGCCGTGCAGGACCGCCTGGGGCAGGTAGTCGCGCCACATGCGCAACGAGCCGCCGTTGTACAGGCCGATCTCCAGCATCCGCAGGCGCTGCTCGCGCAGATGGCCGAGCCAGCGGTGGTAGGTCTGGGTGTAGGAGGTGCCCTTGTCGGTGTCGTGCTTCTCGGCCAGGCGGCAGAGGTCGGTGGGCTCGGGGATCGCGATCATGGTGGACGTCCTTCTTCGGTCAGGCGGCGCGTCGCGCGTCGCGGGCGTCGCCGAGACGGGCGACGAGCTGCATCTCGGCGCGCACCCTCGCCTGGGCTTCGACGACGGCGCCGAGGTCCTCGGCCGCCGCCTCGAGGTCCGGGCCGGCGGCCGCCGTGGACAGCAGGTGCTGCTGCATGCGGGTGATCTCGGGTTCGCCGATCGCACCGTGGCCCCGCCGGCTCAGCCAGCCCGCGAGACCCTCGACGGTCACCTCGTCGGAGGCGACGTCGCGGCCGCCGACGGCCGCGAGCAGCAGGAGCTGGCGCGTGGCGCGCGCCAGGATCGCGGCGCGGAAGGCGTCGCCGTCCCAGGCGGTCAGCACGGCACGGTCGTGGAGGTAGTCGGCGTCCTCGCCGTAGTGGTCGTACTGGACGTGCCACCCGCCCGCACGCTCCTCGGCGGCGAAGCGGCCCAGGCGCTCGGCGCGGACCTTGCGACGGCCGTGCTCGGCGCTGCGGATCGGGTAGTGGCGCAGGACGAACGGCACCGGGAAGACGCGCTTGCCCTCGAAGAGGACGTCGTGGCCGCCGTGGTGGTTGAGGTTGACCGGGCCCGTCGGCTGGGCCTTCCAGGCCTTGACCTGCAGCAGGTCGTACGGGCCGGGCTCCTCGTAGAAGCGCAGCGCGTCGCGCACGTCGGTGCCGCCGACGAACGCGTCCTCGGGCGTCGGCCGGAAGTTGACGAGCTCGAAGTTGACGGCGGAGAAGCCGAGCTCGTCGGCCTCGCGCAGGCCCTCGGCCAGCGTGACGCCGGGCCACGGGGACTCGCGGAACTCGTCGGCGTTGACGAACAGGTACCAGTCGGCAGCGACCTCGCCGCTGACCTGCTCGACGCGGCGCAGGATGTCGCGCCAGACCATGACGTCGCCGTTGCGCTCGTCGAAGCCGGGGCCCGACTCGTCGGGGAAGCGCTCGATGCGGACCAGGCCGCGGCCGAGCCATGGCGT
>JAOPZP010000575.1 GCA_025964055.1 Conexibacter sp. | reverse complement strand
GGCGCGGCCTGCTGCGCGGCGGCCGGCAGCGCGTGCACCATCTGCTCCAGATCGCCGATCAGCGGCCGCACGCGGTCCAGGCCCGCCTGCTCGGAGACGGCCTGCCGGGCGTCGACGACCAGCTGCTCGGCGCGGGCCTTCTCGTTGACCGGGAGGCGGTCCTGCAGGTCGGTCAGCAGCTGCTCGACGCGGTAGGCCAGCGAGTCGAGCTCGTTGCGCGCGTCGATCTCCTCGCGGCGGCGCGCGTCCTCGGCGGCGTGCTCCTCGGCCTCGCGGATCATCCGCTCGACGTCGGACTGGTCGAGGTTGGCGGTCTCGGAGATCGTGACCGTCTGCTCCTTGCCGCTGGCCTTGTCCTTGGCCGCGACGTTGAGGATCCCGTTGGCGTCGAGGTCGAACGTGACCTCGATCTGCGGCACGCCGCGCGGCGCCGGCGGGATGCCCTCGAGGCGGAAGCGGGCCAGCTGGCGGTTGTCGGAGGCCAGCTCGCGCTCGCCCTGCAGGACGACGACGTCGACCGCCGTCTGGCTGTCCTCGGCGGTCGAGAACGTCTCGGTGCGCCGGGCCGGGATGGTGGTGTTGCGCTCGATGACCTTGGTCATCACCCCGCCGAGCGTCTCGAGCCCGAGCGACAGCGGCGTGACGTCCAGCAGCACGACGTCCTCGACCTCGCCCTTGAGCACGCCCGCCTGGATGGCGGCGCCGAGCGCCACGACCTCGTCGGGGTTGACGCTCATGTTGGGGTCCTTGCCACCGGTCAGCCGGCGCACGAGCGCCTGGACGGCCGGGATCCGTGTCGAGCCGCCGACGAGGATGACCTCGTCGATGTCGTCGGGCCCCAGCTTGGCGTCCGACAGCGCCTGCTCGACCGGTCCCCGCGTGCGCTCGACGAGGTCCTTGGTGAGCTCCTCGAACTGCGCGCGCGTGACGGTCAGGTTGAGGTGCTTGGGGCCGGCGGCGTCGGCCGTGATGAACGGCAGGTTCACCTGCGCCTGCGTCGTGCTCGACAGCTCGACCTTCGCGCGCTCGGCACCCTCGTACAGGCGCTGGAGCGCCTGCGGGTCGTTGCGCAGGTCGATGCCCTGGTCCTTGCGGAACTCGTCGGCCAGCCAGTCGACGAGGCGCTTGTCGAAGTCGTCGCCGCCGAGGTGGCCGTCGCCGTTGGTGGCGCGCACCTCGACCACGCCGTCGCCGACGTCGAGCACCGAGACGTCGAACGTGCCGCCGCCGAGGTCGTAGACCATGATGGTCTCCGAGCCCGACTTGTCGAGGCCGTAGGCCAGCGCCGCGGCCGTCGGCTCGTTGATGATGCGCAGGACCTCGAGCCCGGCGATCTTGCCGGCGTCCTTGGTCGCCTGGCGCTGGGCGTCGTTGAAGTACGCAGGGACGGTGATGACCGCCTCGGTGACCCGCTCGCCGAGGAACTTCGCGGCGTCGTCGGCGAGCTTGCGCAGGATCAGCGCGGAGATCTCCTCGGGGGCGTACTGCTTGCCGCGGACCTCGAAGCGCACCGCGTCGTTGGGGCCCTTGACCACCTTGTAGGAGACGATCTTGGCCTCCTCGCTCACCTCGTCCCACTTGCGGCCGATGAAGCGCTTGGCCGAGTAGATGGTGGCCTCGGGATTCAGGATCGCCTGGCGCCTGGCGACCTGCCCGACCAGCCGCTGGCCGTCATCGGTGAAGGCGACCACGGACGGCGTGGTCCGCGCGCCCTCGGCGTTGGGGATCACCTCCGCCTGTCCTCCCTCCATCGTCGCCGCGACGACGGAGTTGGTCGTGCCCAGATCGATGCCGACGGCCTTGGCCATCACTGCTCCCCTCGGTGGTGATCGTTGCGTCTCAACCCCGTCTCCTAGGGCGTCCCCGCGGCTTGGCAACCCCGCCGCGCGACCTACCGACGCAGGCAGAACGCCAACCAACCAGGAGAGTCGCCATGCCCCTGCTCGTCCGGCGCCGTGAGATGCCGTCGCGCCAGCAGCACTACACCCAGCCGTACCGCGAGCTGCAGGATCTCCAGGAGCAGACGGCGCAGCTGCTGCAGCAGATGCTTCCCGCCGTCGCCGCGCCCGTGCAGCCGTGGGTCCCCGACGTCGACGTCGAGGAGAGCGAGGACGCCTGGATCGTCGAGGCCGAGATCCCGGGCGCGCGCGCGGAGGACGTGCACGTGGAGGTCCACAACGGCGAGCTCGACATCCGCGGCGAGATCGTCGAGAAGGAGCGCGCGGGCATCCTGCGCCGCCGCACCCGCCGCGTGGGCGAGTTCGAGTACCACGTGACGCTGCCCGAGCCGGTCGACAGCGACAACCCGGAGGCGCGGCTGCACGACGGCGTGCTCGAGGTCCGCATCCCGAAGGCCGAGCGCTCGACCGGGCGCGAGATCCCGATCCGGTCCGACGGCGGACCCGCCGCGAGCCCCTCCGGCGGCGCCCCCGGCGACGCCGCTCCGGGGAGCTGAGCGACCCCATCATGTCGAGCCCGCGCACGGTCACCTGCCCCAACTGCGCGACGAAGAACCGGGTCGCCCCGCGCGCCGAGGGCATCCCGCGCTGCGCCGTGTGCCATCACGCGCTGCCGTGGATCGTGGACTCGGACGCGTCGAGCTTCGACGGCGACGTCCAGGCCTCGGTCCCGGTGCTCGTCGACTTCTGGGCGCCGTGGTGCGGGCCGTGCCGGATGGTCTCGCCGGCGGTCGAGCGGCTCGCGGGCGTGCTCGCGGGGCGGCTGAAGGTCGTCAAGCTCGACGTCGACACCGCCCCGGACATCGCGGGCCGCTTCAACGTCCAGGGGATCCCGCTGCTGGTGCTGCTGCGCGACGGCCAGGAGGTCGACCGTCGCGTCGGCGCCCAGCCCGAGCCGGCGCTGCGGGCGTGGCTGGAGCCCCTGGCCGGCCCGCCGGTCCCCGAGACGCCGGAGGCGCCGGCCTCGTCGGCCGCTCAGGCCTGAGCGGCCGCCGGGACCGGGACGCCGCGCCGGTCGATCGTGCCGGTCACCGCGTGGGAGTGCCCGCGCGTGGCGTGCCCGACGGCCATGGCGAGGCGCGTCGCCGGCTGCGGCGGCGGCCCGGCCGGCAGCACGTCCATCCGGATCAGCTGCGTGGCCAGGCCGTGCTGGGCGGCGAACGACCAGCTCCACCCCTCGTTGGGGCCGACGACGAGCACGCCCGTCCGGCTGCGCGCGACGCAGAAGCACAGCTCGCCGCCCGGCGGGAACGTCGCGGGATCCTCGGGACGCGGGGCGACGTCGTGGGCGACCACCGTGCCCGGCCGCCCGCGCTCCAGC
>JAOPZP010000545.1 GCA_025964055.1 Conexibacter sp. | reverse complement strand
CGTTGAGCGCGCGGAAGCCGTCGATGTCGACCAGCACGGCGGCGGCCGACTCGCCCCGGCGCTGGGAGCCGCGCAGCGCGGCGGCGGCGGCCTCGCGGAACGCGTCGTGCGTCAGGACGCCGGCGCGGCGGTCCTTGCGCAGGTAGTCGGTGCGCTCGGCCTCCAGCGAGGCGATGCGCGCGTGCGTGGTGCGCAGCTCGTCACGGAGCCGGCGGGTCTCGGTGAACACGTGGAAGGTTTCGGCGCGCGCGCCGGTGGGCTCGTGCGGGATGGCGCAAGCGTGGACACATCGCCGAGGGGCGGGGACGCGTCCAGGAGCCCAGGGTGCAGACGGCGAGGACCGTGCGGGGCGTCCGTGGGGGGAAGGCATCCGAAGCGGACCGCAGAATGCAGTCCTCTGTGAACGTCCTCGGCATCGATCCCGGCCTGGCCAACACCGGCTACGGCCTCGTGGCGCGCCGCGGCGCGCGGTTCGTCGCGCTCGACGGGGGCGTGGTCACCACGCGCGCGGGCGTGGCGATGGAGCAGCGTCTCTCGGAGATCTTCGCCGAGGTCGACGCGCTGATGGAGCGCCACCGTCCCGACGCCGTCGCGCTCGAGGACCTCTTCTTCGGCCAGAACGCCCGGAGCGCCTTCGCGGTCGGCCAGGCCCGCGGCGTCGTCATGCTCGCCGCCGGCCGGCGCGGCATCCCGTGCGCGTCCTACACGCCCCAGCAGGTCAAGCAGGCGGTCTGCGGCAGCGGCCGCGCCGCCAAGGATCAGGTCGCGCGGATGGTCTGCGCGGTGCTCGGCCTGCCCGACGAGCCGCTGCCCGACCACGCCACCGACGCGCTCGCCGTCGGCGTCTGCCACGCCAACCACGCGCCGCTGGCCTCCGCGATGGCGGCCGCCCGATGATCGCCCTGGTCGCCGGCGAGGTCTTCGTCCGCCGCCCGGACCACGTCGTCGTCGAGACGGCCTCGGGCGTCGGCTACCGCCTCGCGGTCTCCGCCGAGACGCTGCGCCACGTCCCGGCCGCGGGCGAGTCGGTCTCGCTGCTCACCCACCTCGTCGTCCGCGACGACGCGCTCGCCCTCTACGGCTTCGCCACCGAGGAGGAGCGCGACCTCTTCCTGCTGCTGATCGGCGTGCAGTCGGTCGGGCCGAAGATGGCGCTGGCCGTGCTGTCGGGCGGCGCGCCGCGCGAGCTGATCGCCGCGCTCGGCGCCGGCGACGTCAAGCGCCTCACCGCGGTTCCCGGCATCGGCAAGCGCACCGCGGAGCGGATCATCGTCGAGCTGCGCGAGAAGGTCGGCACCGCGACCGACGTGCCGGCGGGCGGGGGCGACATCACCGTCCGCCGCGCCGATGACCCGCGGAGCCTCGCCCGCGAGGGCCTGGTGGAGCTCGGGTTCTCCATGGAGGAGGCCGAGCGGCTGCTCTCCGGGGCGGCCGGCGACACCCCCGAGGAGCTCCTGCAGCAGGCGCTGAAGGCGGCGCGGGCCTGATGCGCATCCAGACGCCCGACGCCGCGTTCGAGGAGGACCTCGACCGCTCGCTGCGGCCGCGGACGCTCCAGGACTTCGTCGGCCAGGATGCCCTGAAGGCCCAGCTGCAGGTCTCGCTGGAGGCCGCGCGCCTGCGCGGCGAGGCGCTCGACCACGTGCTGCTCGCCGGCCCGCCCGGCCTCGGCAAGACGTCGCTGGCGCAGATCCTGGCGGCCGAGCTCGAGGTCCCGTTCGTGCAGACCGCCGGCCCGGCGCTGGAGCGCAAGGCCGACATCGCCGCGTTCCTCAGCGCGTTGGAGCCGCGCAGCGTCTTCTTCGTCGACGAGCTGCACCGCCTCAGCCGAGCGCTGGAGGAGACGTTCTATCCGGCGATGGAGGACCGCGAGCTGCCGATCACGGTCGGGCAGGGCGCCGGCGCCCGCGTGATGACCGTGCCACTGCCGCCGTTCACGCTCGTGGGCGCGACGACCCGCGCCGGACTGCTCACCACGCCGCTGCGCGACCGCTTCGGGATCCAGCATCGCCTCGAGCCCTACGCGGGGCCGGAGCTGGCGGCCATCGTGCACCGCAGCGCCCACATCCTCGGCTGCTCGATCGACGAGGGCGGCGCCGCCGCGATCGCCCGCCGCTCGCGCGGCACGCCGCGCGTCGCCAACCGGCTGCTCAGGCGCGTGCGCGACTTCGCCGACGTCCGCGGCTCGGGCGTCGTCGACCAGGCGGCGGCCGACGCGGCCCTCGACCTGCTGGAGATCGACGACCTCGGCCTCGACCGCCTCGACCGCGAGATCCTCGACGCGATCTGCACCAAGTTCGACGGCGGTCCCGTCGGCCTCTCGACCCTTGCGGTCACCGTGGGGGAGGAGCAGGACACGATCGAGGACGTCTACGAGCCCTACCTGCTGCAGTGCGGCTTCCTCAAGCGCACGCCGCGCGGGCGCGTCGCGACGTCACGCGCATGGGCCCACCTCGGCCTGCCGGCGCCGAGCGAGCCCGGCCTCTTCTAGCCGCAGGGGCGCTTGCCCAGCGGCAGCGCCCGGGCGCCGCCCTTGCGTGTGACGTCCAGGCCCGCGGGGCTGCCGTCGAGGCGCACCGGGTTGCCGTTGACGGTGATGCGCGTGGAGGCGAGGCCGATGTTGAGCCGGACCCGCTGGCCCTTGAACGTCTGCTTGCCGGTCAGCGTGCCGCCGAACAGCTGGCGTCCGGCGCCGTCGTCGACGCAGAGGAAGGTGGGGCGGACGCTGGCGTCGACGCGGACGGTCACGGTCGAGTTGGCCGCCGCCGCCCGCTCGCGCGCCGCGCGCTCACGCCGGATGCGCAGCGCGCGGGCGTGGCGCTTGGCCTGGATCTCGGCCGCCGTGTCGGCCGGCGTGGTCGGCGTCGTGGTGTCAGCGGGCACCGTGCCGGTGGTCGTGGCGGTGGTGTCCGTGGTCGACGTGTCGGTCGTCGCGGTGCCTGTCGTGCTCGTCGCGGTCGTCGCAGGCGCCGCCGTCGTGGCCGGCGCCGCGCTGCTCGCCGTCAGCCCCGCCGTCTCGGCCGGCAGGTCGTCGCTGGCGCGCTGCCCGGAGCTGCCGTTGCCCACGAACGCGGCCGCGGCGACGGCGATCGCCAGGAGGGCGACCAGCGCGGCCAGGCCCGCCGCCGCGCGCCCGC
>JAOPZP010000535.1 GCA_025964055.1 Conexibacter sp. | reverse complement strand
GTTGACCTTGGCGGTCACCACGAAGTGCCCGTCGGCGGCCATCCCGATCGAGGGCCGTGCACTGCCCCCCGTCGTGGTGTCGAGCTCCTGCACCGCGGTCTGCGGCACGCCGGCCGCGTTGTAGCTCACGACGCGCGTGCTCGCCGGGTTGCCGATCCAGGCCACGGCCAGGCGCCCGTCGTCGGCCATCGCGATCGCCGGCGGGTTGCCGTCCTGGTCCTTGTTGGCGCCGTCAGGCACCAGCGGCGCGCCGTCGGGCGTGCCGTCGGCGTGGAAGCGCTGGACCACGATGAAGCGCTCCGGGGTCGCGGGCGGGGTCGGATAGGTCTGGTACGCCACGGCGAAGCGCCCGTCCGGCGCCATCGCGATCGCGGGCTGCGTGTTGCGCTGGCCGGCCGGCCCGACGGCGATCCGTGCGCCGACCTTGCCCAGGCCGGCCGTGAACCGCTGGACCCACACCTGCTCGGTCGCCGACGGGACGGCGGGATCGCCCTCCTCGCTGTAGGACACGGCGAAGGTGCCGTCCGCGGCCATGCCCACATCGGGGTAGAACTGGTTGAGCGACGCCGTCGCATCCGGCGCGACGTTGATCGGATCGGCGGTCTTGACGAGCGCGGCCGAGGCCGTGGCGGGAAGCGCAGCGGCCACCAGCACCGCGGCGAGGAGGGAACAGCGCTGGATGGTCACGCGGCAATGCTGCCCGCTCCGGAGCCCGCGCGGGGGAGATCCTGGTCGTTCGGCCGGTACGATCCCTGGTGATGGCCCTCGCCGAAACCTTCCAGTCGATCGTCGACGCGCTGCCCGACGATTGGACCGATCTCGAGCTCGACGTCCGCATCGAGGACGAGACGCGCTACGTCAACGCCAGCGTCTACCTCTCGACGGTCAACGCCCAGCCCTACTCCAAGCACGACTGGCACTGGGCGATCCTCGTCGCCCATCGCTTCGGCCACGCCGCCGCCGCACCGGCGGTCCACGGCGCGCTGAAGCTGCTCGACGACGCCGGCCTCGACGGCGAGCTGCAGGTGCGCGAAGTGCGCAGCGGCCGCACCGAGGTCGTGCAGATGTGGGGCCGGCCGGAGTCGGTCCGGCAGGAGTTCAAGAAGATCCGCTCCCAGTAGTGGCACGCGTGACGGCGCTCATCGGCGACCTCTTGTTCGGGTCCCGCGCCGTCGAGCTGCTGTCGGCCGCCGGCCACGACGTGCGCCTCGTGCCGTCGGCGCCGGAGGACCTGGCGACGACCACCGACGTCGTCGTGGTCGACCTCACCACCGGCGCGATCCCCGACGGGCTCACCGGCCGGGGGCGCAAGACGCTCGGCGTGTTCGCCCACGTCGAGCCCGAGGTGCGCGAGCGCGCCCTCGCCGCCGGCTTCGACCTCGTCGTCCCCCGCTCGCGCTTCATGCGCGAGGGCGGCGAGCTGGTGACGAAGCTGGCCGGGCCCGAGGCCCCTTCCTCCCGGACCTAGGAGGTCCGGCGCCCTCTGAGCGCGCCGGCTACTTGTTCGGGTCGCTGTCGAGCTGGGTGCTCGCCGTGGCCGGGCTGAACGCGGCGGCGACGTCGGGCTTGGCCTTGACGATGCCGAACCGCTGCTCCCAGCCGGCCCAGGCGGCGAGGCGGCCCGGGTTGAGCTCGCCGTAGTAGGCGGCGCCCGCCGTGAAGGAGGGGCTGACGGCGTCGAGCTGCGCCGAGGTCAGGGGGCGCTTCAGGGTCGGGTCGGCGGCGGTGAGCGCCGAGACCGCGGACTCCGGGTCGTTGATGGTCGCCTCGTAGCCGCGCCGTAGCGCGCGGACCGTCGCGCGCACCACCGCGCCGTTGGTGTCCAGGGTCTCGCGGGAGGTCGCGAGCACCAGCTCGGGGTAGGAGGGCGCGCCGTAGTCGTCGACGCGGAACTCGTGCACGCCCGGGCGCTTGGCCTTCAGCGCGATGCCCTCGGCGTTCCAGAACGCGGTGGCGCCGGCGACCCTGCGGGCCAGCAGCGCCTGCACGGCGTTGAAGCCGATCGTCACCCGGTGCACCTTGGCGGGGTCGCCGCCGTCGCCCGCGACGATGGACTTCAGGACCGCGTCGTCGCTCGGCAGGCCGGTGACCCCGGCCCTGCGGCCCACCAGGTCGCGCGGGCGCCGGATGCCGGGCTGGGCGAGCACCGCGGCCAGCGGGGTCTGCACGACCGCCATGACGCCGACCACGTCGCGGCCCTTCTCCCGGGCGATCGCGAGGTCGTGGATGTCGACGATCGCCACGTCGGCCTGCCCGCTGAGCAGCGCCTTGATCCCGTCGGTCGACGCGGCCGGCGCCTGGACGTCCAGGTGGACGCCCTCGGACTGGTCGTAGCCGCGCTCCTTGGCCAGGTAGATGCCCGCGTGGACCGCGTTGGGGGCGAAGTCCAGCAGCAGTCGCGAGTCCTGGTTGGGACGGCTCTCGCTGCCGCTGCCGCTGCCCGCACAGCCGGCCGCGGCAGCGACGCAGAGGACGAGCAGGAAGGCGGCGAACAGGCGGCGGAACATCGGCGCGGGAGGATACGGAGCGGGGGCGCGTAGGATCAGGGAGGTGCGCCGCCGTGTGACCTTCTCGCGCAACCTGACGCTGTCGCTCTCGCGAACCTGCGTCTCGCATTGCAAGTACTGCGCCTTCCAGACGCACCAGACCCATCTGCACTCGCCGGATGAGGTCCTGGAGCTGCTCGATCGCGCCGCCAAGCGCTCCGTCAAGGAGCTGCTGATCCTCACGGGCGACGACCCGGCCCACCACCCCGGCGTGAAGGCGCGCCTCACCGAGCTGGGCTTCGACGACTTCGTCGCCTACGTCGTCTGGTGCTGCGAGCAGGCGCTGGACCGCGGCCTGCTGCCGCACACCAACCTCGGCGCGGTGACGCGGGAGGAGCTCGGGCGGCTGCGCGAGGTGACCGCCTCGCAGGGGCTGATGCTCGAGTCGATGCGCGACGACCTCGTCGCCCATCAGGGCTCGCCCACGAAGGACCCGGCGCTGCGGCTGCAGACGATCCGCTGGGCCGGCGAGCTGAAGATCCCGTTCACGTCCGGGATCCTGGTCGGCATCGGCGAGACCAAGGAGGACCGGGTCACGGCGCTGCGGGCGCTGGCCGAGGTCCACGCCGAGCACGGGCACCTCCAGGAGGTCATCCTCCAGAACTTCGTCCCGCACCGGAAGTACTACGGCGAGGAGCCGGCCGACATCGCCACCGACGCGGCCGAGCGCTTCTGGCGCACCGGGCTGCGGGAGGCGCCGATCGCCGGCGTGCCGGACTGGGCCTCGGCGGTCTCGCTGGAGGACCTGGTCGAGCTGATCGGCGTCGCCGGTGAGCTGCTGCCCGGCGTGGGGATCCAGGTGCCGCCGAACTTGTCGGAGCACTGGCCCGAGCTGGTCGCGGCGGGCGCGACCGACCTGGGCGGCCTGAGCGCCAACGGCGACCACATCTCGCCCGAGCACCCCTTCCCGTCGCCGCATCAGGTGCGCAAGCGCCTGGCCGAGGACGGCGTCGCGCTGACCGAGCGCCTGTGCGTCTACGGGCAGTACCTCGACCCCGAGTGGGTCGAGCAGCATGTGCTGGATGTCGTCAAGACCAAGTACTGGTCCTTCATCCCGCGCGGCGGCTCGGGGCGCCAGGACGCGCCGTTCGCGATCCAGGCCGACCTCGTCGGGCCCGCGACCGAGAAGGCGCGCGACGGGCAGCCGCTGTCGATCGAGGAGCTGACGGCGATGTTCGCCGCGACCGACGCGGGCGCCATCGAGGGCATGCGCGCCGCGGCCGACGAGCTGCGCGCCGAGCTGGCGGGCGACACGGTGACCTTCGTGGTCAACCGCAACATCAACGTCTCCAACGTCTGCATCGTGGGCTGTGCGTTCTGCGGCTTCGGGCAGGGCAAGCGCTCGCCCGACGCCTACGAGCATCCCGAGGACGAGTTCCGCGCCCGCGTCCGGCAGGCCGTCGACTACGGCGCGACCGAGTTGTGCATGCAGTCGGGGATCCACCCCGACTGGGGGCTCGACGACTACCTGCACTGGCTACGTGTGGCCAAGGACGAGGGCGCACGCGTGGGCACCAACCTGCACCTGCACGCCTACTCGCCGATGGAGATCGCGCACATGTGCGACATCTCGGGCCTGCCGCCTGCGGAGGTCTTCGCACAGCTGCGCGACGCCGGCCTGGGCTCGACGCCGGGCACCGCGGCGGAAGTGCTGCATGATGGTGTGCGGGAGCGCATCAGCCCCAACAAGCTCCCCGTCGCCCGCTGGGTGGAGATCATCGAGGCTTCGCATCGCGCGGGGCTGCGCTCGACCTCGACGGTGATGTTCGGCCACATCGAGGAGCCCTGGGAGCTGGCCACGCACATGACCGTCGTGCGCGAGCTGCAGGAGCGCACCGGCGGGATCACGGAGTTCGTGCCGCTGTCGTTCATCCCGTTCATGACGCTGCTGGGGCGCACGCACGGGGTGGAGGAGATCTCCCGCGAGGAGAACCTCAAGCACACCGCGGTCTTCCGCCTCGCCCTCGGGCGGACGATCCCCAACGTGCAGGCGTCGTGGGTCAAGATGGGCCTGGAGGCCGCGACCGAGGCGCTGCGCTGGGGCGTCAACGACCTCGGCGGCACGTTGATGGAGGAGTCGATCTCCCGGCTGGCGGGGTCCTACCACGGGGTCAAGCTGGACCCGCCGGAGCTGATCGCCGCCGCACATGCGGCGGGGCGTCCGGCGGCGGAGAGGTCCACGCTGTACGAGCGGCTGCGGGAGTACCCGTTGGGCGCGGAGCGGCCGGCGGCGGCGTAGGGCGCGCGAGGGGCGGGGGCAGCGCGCGAGCCCCGGCGGGGCTGGCGGGTGGCGCGGCCTGGGTGGCGTTCCGTTCGGCGCGTTGTCGTGGTGCGAAGCGTGGTTCGTCGGCGATGACGAGCGCGTATGAGGTGATGCCTGCGCTGGTCTGTCCTCCGCGGGCGCGGCGGAGCGGGGGGGACCGGCGCTGGTCGGCGCACGCCGGGTGGTGGCCTGTCGGCGGCCGTGCTGCGTCCGCAAACGGGCCCACCCCTGGGCGTTGGCGGCAAATCGTGAGGGGTGGGCCTGTTGGGCGCGGTGCGACCGCGGCCAACGGGCCCACCTTGTTGGTCTCCGGTAATCCGCCGGGGGGTGGGCCTTTTTGGCGCGGTGGCACCGCGCCGTTGGGGCCCACCCCCTTGGCGGTGGCGGCAGATCGTGGGCGCGGGCGGTGCGCCGTCGGGCGGCGCAAGACGCACGGCGATCATCGGAGAACGTCGGGACGTAGGATCGATGTGCGACCCCAAGCGCCAGCCGTGTCCGTTGACGCCTGAACGATCCCGCCCAGCGCCGGCGGAGGACCGACGGCGCCAGCGCCCTGGCGAACGCACTCGTCGTCGCCGACGGACCACGCTCCGCAGCACGACAACGCCCGCGCGGACCTCCAGCCGCGCGGACCTCCAGGCGCGCCCAGCGCCGCCTCAGCCCGCCACCGTCAACACCGCCGCCGCCACCGCCGCGAACGCCAGCACCACCACCAGCAACCCGCCCGCGAGTGTCTGCAGCACGCGGTCCTCGTCGGTGAGCGCGACGCCGGCCAGACGCGACTGCACCCAGCGGTACAGCGCGTAGGCGGCCGCCGCGTCGACGGCCAGGACGAGGAACGGCGCCAGCGTGCCCGCGAGCGTCAGGGTCCCGATCAGCACCAGGACGGCCAGCAGGATCGCGCCGGCGAGGTAGGCACCGAGCACCTTGCGCAGCTCCGGCGGCGGCGGCTCGCTCGCCGGGCGCGCCTGCTTGCGCGCGGCGGCGGGCTTCGCGCGGCCTGCGGCCGGCGAC
>JAOPZP010000529.1 GCA_025964055.1 Conexibacter sp. | reverse complement strand
GCCGGCCGCCCTTCACACGCCCGAGTACCCTGCCGCGCATGCTGGTGTCGGAGGCCGTGGGGAGGGCGCTCGTCGCGTTGGGCGTCGACGTCGTCTTCGGCGTGATGGGCAGCGGCAACCTCGCCTTCACCAACGCGATGCGCGACGCGGGTGCGACGTTCTACGCCGCCCGCCACGAGGGCGGCGCGGTCTGCATGGCCGATGGCTACGCGCGCGTGAGCGGGCGGATGGCTGCGTGCAGCGTGCACCAGGGTCCGGGGCTCACGAACACCATCACGGGCCTGACCGAGGCGGCCAAGAGTCGGACGCCGCTGCTGGTGCTCGCCGCCGACACGCCCGCGGCGCAGCGGCACTCGAACTTCCGCATCGACCAGGATGCGCTGGTCGCCGCGGTCGGCGCGATCCCCGAGCGGGTGCACGGCGCGGCGACCGCGACCGCGGACGTGGCACACGCAGTGCACCGGGCGCGGTCCGAGCGGCGTGCGGTCGTGCTGATGCTGCCGCTCGACGTGCAGGCCGCGGAGATCGGGGACGAGCGCGTCCCCGCGGCCCCGTCGCCGCTGGATCCGCCGGCGCCCGCCACCGACGCCGTCGCCCACGCCGCCGAGCTGCTGGGCTCCGCGGCGCGTCCCGCGATCATCGCCGGGCGCGGCGCCGCGCTGGCGGGCGCCGGCTCACTCCTGCGCGAGCTGGGTGAGCGGACGGGCGCCGTGCTCGCGACCTCCGCCGTCGCCAACGGGCTCTTCGACGGCGACCCGTTCGCGGTCGGCATCTCCGGCGGCTTCTCCTCACCCGTGGCGGCGGACCTGATCCGCGAGTCCGACGTCGTCGTCGCGTTCGGCGCCGCGCTGAACCAATGGACGACGCGCCACGGCGCGCTGCTCGGGCCCGACACGCACGTGGTGCAGGTCGACCGCGAGGCGGAGGCGATCGGCCGGCACCGTCCCGTCGCGCTGGGCGTCGTCGGCGACGCCGCGGCCACGGCTGCGGCGCTGCTGGAGGCCATCGCGCCACAGGCGGGCCGCCGCACGCCCGAGCTCGCCGCGCAGATCGCCGCCGGCCGCTGGCGCGACGAGGCCTTCGACGACGCCACGGCCGACGACCTGCTCGACCCGCGGACGCTGTCCATCGCCCTCGACGATCTTCTGCCGCCCGAGCGCACGGTCGTCGTCGACTCCGGGCATTTCATGGGCTGGCCGTCGATGTACCTGCGCGTGCCCGACGCCGCGGGCTTCGTCTTCCCGCAGGCGTTCCAGTGCGTCGGCCTCGGCCTGGGCAACGCGATCGGCGCGGCCATTGCGCGCCCCGACCGCCTGACGGTCGCCGCGCTGGGCGACGGCGGCGCGCTCATGGCGCTGCCCGAGCTGGAGACGCTCGGGCGCCTCGGCCTGCCGATGCTCGTCGTGATCTACGACGACGCGGCCTACGGCGCCGAGGTCCATCACTTCCGGCCGCAGGGCCACGCGGTCGACCTGGCGCAGTTTCCCGCGACGGACTTCGCGGCGCTCGCCGAGGCCGCCGGGTGCCGCGGCATCACGGCGCGCACGCTGGGCGACCTCGAGGGTGTCCGCGACTGGCTCGCGCATCGCGACCGTCCGCTGGTGCTCGACGCCAAGGTCGACCCCGACGTCTGCGCGGAGTGGCTCGAAGAGGCCTTCCGCGGCCACTGAACCCCATGTTCCGCAACCTCCAGGAGATGCCATGTCCTCCAGCCCGCAGTCGTTGAACCTGCTCGGCGAGATCGCCGGGGCGCTCGCGTCCGGCGCGGTCCGGATCGTCGACCTCACCCAGCCGCTCAGCGAGCGCACGCCCGTCCTGCAGCTGCCGGAGCCGTTCGCCAACACGCCGCCGCTCAGCCGTCGGGACCTGAGCCGCTACGACGACGCCGGACCGGCCTGGGCCTGGAGCGTGTTGGAGCTCGGCGAGCACACCGGAACCCACTTCGACGCGCCGATCCACTGGATCACCGGCCGCGACGGCCAGGACGTCGCCAGCGTCCCGCCCGAGCGGCTGATCGGCCCGGCGGTCGTCATCGACAAGTCCGCCGAGGCGGCGGCCGACCCGGACTACCTGCTGACCGTCGACGACGTCCGCGCCTTCGAGGCCGAGCACGGCCCGCTGCCCGAGGGCGGCTGGCTCCTGCTGCGTACCGGCTGGGACGCCCGCGCCGACGACCAGGACGCCTTCCTCAACGTCGAGGACGGCCGCTCCCGCACACCCGGCCCCGATGCCGAGTGCGCGCGCTACCTCGCCCACGAGACCGCGATCGTCGGGATCGGCGTCGAGACGGTCGGGACCGACGCCGGCTCGGCGGGCGGCTTCGAGCCACCCTTCCCGGTCCACGGCTACTTCCTGGGCGCCGGCAAGTACGGCGTGACGCAGCTGGCCAACCTCGCCGAGCTGCCGCCGACGGGCTCCATCATCATCGTGGCCCCGCTGCGCCTGGTCGACGGCACCGGCAGCCCGGCACGCGTGCTGGCCCTGGTGCCCAGCACGTCCGCTTCGCCGACGTAGGCGCCGGGCCGCCCTAGGGGCTCGCGGGCGCGGCCTCGATCGACAGCTCGGCACTTCGGTCGAGCACGTGGCCGAAGCCTCGCTCGAGCCTGTGCGAGAAGATCCGATCGATCGTGCTGCCGACGATGGGGATCGGGATGTCGAAGGAGGTCGTCCAGACGGCATGGGTCCCTGGGCCGTCGGGGGCGAGCCGGATGCTGGCTCCCTCGTGGCGGAAGGGAAGGGGCCTGACGTCGCGGATCACGTAGTCGAGGCGGCG
>JAOPZP010000407.1 GCA_025964055.1 Conexibacter sp. | reverse complement strand
GACACGTCCGCCGCCTCCATCCCGACGACCTCCACGCCCTCGTCCGACGCCAGCCCCGCCACCGCGCCCAGCATCGCCAGCCGGTGGTCGCCGTGCGACGAGATGGTCCCTCCGCGCAGCCCGCCCGTGCCGCGCACGACGAACCCGTCCTCGGTGGCCTCCAGGTCGCCGCCGAGCGCGTTGAGGCCGTGGACGACGGTGGCGATCCGGTCGGACTCCTTCAGCCGCAGCTCCTGGGCGCCGCCGACGATCGTCTCGCCCTCGGCGAAGCAGCCCAGCAGGGCGACGAGGGGCAGCTCGTCGATCGCCAGCGGGACCTCTTCGGCGTCGACCGTCGTGCCGACCAGCGGGCCGTGCGCGACATCGAGGTCGCCCATCGGCTCGTAGGGGACGACCTCGTCGCCCGGCGCCTCCTCGAGCTCGCCGACGACGATGCCGCCCATGCGCTCGAGGATCCGGTGAAAGCCCGTGCGCGTCCAGTTGGTGCCGCTGCCCAGGACCTGGATCCGGGAGCCGCCGACCAGCACGCCCGCGGCGATCATGAACGCGGCCGACGACGGGTCGCCGGGCACGACGACGTCGTCGAGCGTCAGCTCGTCCACGTTGGTGACCGTCACGTGGCGGCCGTTGCGGTGCACGGTGACGCCGGCGGCGGCGAGCATCCGCTCGGTGTGGTCGCGCGACGGCGCGGGCTCCAGGACGGTCGTCGCGCCGTCGGCCATCAGGCCGGCGAGCAGCACGCAGCTCTTGACCTGCGCGCTGGCGACGGGCAGGTCGTAGGCGATCGAGCGCAGGCGCGCGCCATGCACGGTGAACGGCGGCAGCCGCCCGTCGGTCGCCTCGATCTGCGCGCCCATGCGCGTCAGCGGCTCGGCGATGCGGTCGACCGGCCGGCGGCGGATCGACGCGTCGCCGTCCAACGTGTACGAGCGGCCCTCCTGCCCGGCGAGCCAGCCCGGCAGCAGGCGCATCAGCGTGCCGGCGTTGCCGACGTCGATGGTGCCGTCGACCACCGCGGTGTCGCGCAGGCCGGTCCCGCGGATGACGACCTCGGCGCCGTCGACGGTGATCAGCGCGCCCAGGGTGCGCATGGCGTTCAGCGTCGAGGTCGTGTCCTCGGCGTGCAGGTAGTTGCGGACGCGGACGGGCTCGGCGGCCATCGCGCCGAGGATCGCGGCGCGGTGCGAGATCGACTTGTCGGCCGGCGGCGTGACCGTGCCGCGCAGGCGCCGGGCGGGAGCGAAGCGCACGATGGTCACGTGCTGCTCCTGTCCTGACGGCGAGGACGGCGACGCATGGTCATGCCAGGACCTCGTCGACCAGCTCGCGGGCCCGGACCGCGTGGTCCTCGGCCACCCAGAGGGCGACCTCGCCGCTGCGGAAGTCGGGGGACGGCGAGAGGCTCATGTCGTGGATGTTGATGCCTCCGCGGCTCAGGGTCAGGGCGAGATCGGCGATCACGCCCGGACGGTTGGGGACGACGACCCGGATCTCGCGCAGCGGGCCGCCGGTCATGCCGACGTCCAGCAGCGCCCGGCGCTGCTCGCCGGCCGTCGCCTGCCAGTCCTGCAGCGCGTCCGGATCGCCCGCCGCCACCAGCGCGCGCGCCTCGGCGAGCAGGTCGATCGTCGCGTCGAGCCCGTCGAGGACCGCGTCGCGGTTGGCGTCGTAGATCCCCGCCCACAGCGGCGGGTTCGCGCCGGCCACGCGCGTCGCTTCGCGGAAGCTCGGGCCGACGACCGGGATCGCCTCGTCGCCCAGCGCGCGCGTCGCGGCGGCGACCATCGCGTTGGCCACGACGTGCGGCACGTGCGAGAAGGCCGCCATCAGGCGGTCGTGCTCCTCGTGGCCGATGACCGTCGGCACGGCGCCCAGGCCGGTGACGAAGCGGTGCAGCCGCTCGAGCAGGATGCCCTCGCTGTCGGCGCGCGGCGTGAGGTACCACGTGGCACCGACGAAGAGGTCGCCGCGGGCGTGCTCGACGCCTGCGACCTCCGCGCCGGCCAGCGGGTGGCCGCCGATGTAGCGCGGCGCCGGCGAGGCGTCGACCAGCGCGCGCTTGGTCGAGCCGACGTCGGTGACGACGGCCTCGGCGACGTGCGCGCACGCGTCCCCCACGCGCTCGGCCAGCGCGTGCACGGGCGCGGCGACCAGCGCGACGTCGGCGGGACCCAGGCGCGCCGGGTCGTCGACGGCCTCGTCGACGACGCCCAGCGCGAGCGCCCGCTCGCGCACCAGCGGGTCGGGGTCGAAGCCCACGACCCGCGCGCCGAGGCGCTCACGCGCGGCGAGGCCGACCGAGCCCCCGATGAGCCCCAGCCCCAGAAGGGCGAGGCGCAGCGGGCGGGCGGGCTCGCCTCCGTCGGTCACGCCGTGGCGTGAGCGGCGGCCGCGGCCGCGCCGAAGGGCAGCTTGCCGGCCAGCACGGCGGCCTGCTCGACCTTGGCCGCGTAGGCGGCGAAGCCGTCGACGCGCAGCTGCTGCGGGCCGTCGCAGATCGCCTCGTCAGGCTCGGGGTGCGTCTCGACGATGATGCCGTCGGCGCCCACCGCGGCGGCCGCCAGCGACAGCGGCTCGACCAGGGCGCGACGCCCGGCCGCGTGACTGGGGTCGACGACGATCGGCAGGTGCGTCATCTCCTTCAGCACCGGGATCGCCGTGAGGTCGAGCGTGAAGCGGTAGGCCGTCTCGAAGGTGCGGATGCCACGCTCGCAGAGCATGACCGCCTCGTTGCCCTCCTTCAGGACGTACTCGGAGGCCATGATGAGCTCCTCGAGCGTGGCCGACAGCCCGCGCTTGATGAGGACGGGCAGGCCGCTGCGGCCGATCTCGCTCAGCAGCGGGTAGTTCTGCATGTTGCGCGCGCCGATCTGGATGACGTCGGCGACCTCGGCGACGGCCTCCATGTCGCGCGCGTCCATCAGCTCGGTGACGATCGGCAGGCCGGTGCGCGCCTTGGCCTCGGCCAGCAGCCGCAGGCCCTCCTGGCCCAGCCCCTGGAAGGCGTAGGGGGAGGTGCGCGGCTTGTAGGCGCCGCCGCGGAACATCGTCGCGCCGGCGGCCAGCATCGCGTCGGCGGTGTCGAGCGTCTGGTCGCGCGTCTCGACCGTGCACGGCCCGGCGATCAGCGCGAAGTGGTCGCCGCCGATCTTCGCGCCGCCGATCTCGAGGACCGTGCGCGTGTCGCCCTTGAGCTGACGCGAGGCCAACTTGTAGGGCTTGAGGATCGGGACGACCTTGTCGACGCCGTCGTAGCCCTCGAGGCCGAGGCGGGCGACGTGCTCGCGATCGCCGATCGCGCCGATCACCGTCACCTCCTCACCGCGGCTGGGGTGCGCTTGGGCACCCACGGACTGGATCCGCTCGATCACTGCATCCACCTCGGACGCGGTGGCGGTCGGCTTCATGATGATCATCATCGGAGGGGTTCCTTCTGCGGCTTGGGGGTGGAGTCTACGGGCGATGCGGTGCCGGCAGATCGCCGGCGGTGGCTACGGCGCTCGACCCAGAGGGGTCCGATGCGGACGCGAACGGCCCGCAGGGACGCGGCCACACGGCCGGCCGAGCGCCTAGCTAAATCGCCAATACCAAGCAACAGAACCGCTGCCGCCGTCGACGCGCGCGGCGGCCATGAGGCCGACCTGCGGAGTGCGCGTCGTGAGGGGCGAGCGGGACATGAAGCACTGCTATTGAAGCAGATCCCGCAACTCGCGGAGGAAGCGCTCGTTCTGCGCGGCGGTGCCGTAGCTGACCCGCAGGGCGCCCGGGCGACCCAGGGCGGTGCCGGAGCGGACCTGGACCCCGCGCTCGCCCAGCGTGCGCACGATCGAGGACTCGAAGGGCGTCGGCTCCTCGCCCTCGGGGACCGGCAGGTCGAACCACGCGAAGTTGGCCTGCGACTCGGCGGGCGTGATGCCCAGCGCGTCGAGGCCGTCCTCGAGCTCGAGCCGCGCGACGACCGCACGCTCGACCCGCTGGGCGACGGCGTCGCCGTGCTTGAGCGCCTCGACGGCCGCGGCCTGCGCGGCGGCGTTGCAGAAGAACGGCTGGCGGACCTGGTTGACCGCGGTGACGAACGCGTCGGAGCCGCAGAGCGCGTAGCCGACGCGCAGCCCGCACAACCCGTACACCTTGCTGAACGTGCGCAGGAGGACCAGGTTGGGGTGCTTGGCCAGGAGGTCGAGCGACGCGTCGGGATCCTCGAGCGTGTTGTACTCGCAGTAGGCCTCGTCGAGCATCACGCAGACGCGCGGCGGGACGCGCTCCAGGAAGGCGGCGACGTCGGCGAGCGGGATCGCGGTCGACGTCGGGTTGTTGGGGTTGCATACCACCACGAGGCGCGTGGCGGCGGTGATCTCGGCGGCCATCGCGTCGAGGTCGTGCTCGTGGCGGTCGTTGAGCGGCACCTGGATGGCGGTCGCGCCCGTCGCGGCGGCGAGGTGCGGGTAGACGCTGAACGACGGCCACGCGTAGACGACCTCGGCCCCGGGCTCCAGCAGCGCCTCGCCGGCGGCCAGCAGGATGTCGCACGAGCCGTTGCCGATCGCGATGCGCGAGGCGGGCACGCCGTAGCGGTCGCTGAGCGCGCCGCGCAGCTTGCTGTTGGTCGGGTCGGGGTAGCGGTTGACGCCGGTCAGGATCGCCTGCACGGCCGCGACGACCGCCGGGATCGGCGGCTCGGGCGACTCGTTGGACGCGAGCAGCGCGACGTCTTCGGGCAGCGCGTAGGCGGCTGCCGCCGGGTACACGGGGATGCGGCTGACGGCCGCGGAGAACTCGATCGCCATCGGACGGCAGGCTACTGGGCGGACTCGAGGTCCACGCGCAGCTTGCGCGCGTCGCCGAGGTACACATGGCGCGCGGTGTGCTCGTCGCTCGCGTAGTAGTGCATCAACACGCGGATCACGCGCGGCAGCGAGCCGGGCACCGGCACCTCGCGGGCGCACATCAGCGGGACGTTCTCGAACCCCAGCCGGCGCGCCGCGACAGCCGGGAACTCGGCGTCGAGGTCGTCGGTGAGGGTGAAGAGGCAGCTGACGACGTCCTCGGGGACGAGGTCGTTGCGCTTCATGATCTCGCGCATCAGCCACTCGGTCGCACCGAGGATGGCCTCAGCGGTGTTGCGATCTACCGTGATCGCGCCGCGCAGGGCAAAGAGCCGCATTCGGCGCCGGATCATGGCAGGGAGCGGCGTCGCTCGTTCGTCCAGTGGCCTGCGTGCAGCGCGGCGCGCGACCGATTGGCGGGGGGTGACCCTCCCTGCAGCACCCCGGGCGCTCGCGCTCGGCCTGACGGCCGGCGGCCTGGCGCTGCTGCCGTTCCTGCGCGACGACGTCGGCACGAGCGCCGCGTTCCTGCCGGTCTGCCTGACGGCCATCGTCGTGTGCAACCTGCTGACCGCCGGGCTGCTGCTCCTCCAGTTCCTCGCGCGCGGGTCCTCTCCCCTGCTCGGCCTCGCCGCCGCGTACCTCGCCGCGGGGCTGCTGGCGATCGCCCACCTGCTCGTGCTGCCGGGCGCGCTGAGCGCCCACGGCATGCTGCACGGCGGCGGCCAGTCGCCCGCGTGGCTGTGGGCCGTCGGCCACGGAGGGCTCCCGCTCGGCCTCGCCGCCGCGCTCTGGGGCGGCCCAGCCTCGACGCGCCGTGCGCTCGCGGCGCCGACCGCGCATCGCGGCCGCATCGCGCTGCTGGCCGGCCTCTGCGTCGTCGCCGTCGTCGGTGCCGTCACCGCCGCCATCACCCTGGCCGGCGCCTCGCTGCCGGCGGTGACCCGCGGCGACACGCTCTCCCCCCTCGGTCTCGCCGCCGGCCCCCTGATCCTCGGCCTCGACGTCCTGGCGCTCGTCGTCGTCGCGCGCCGCGGGCGCCGCAGTCCCCTGGAGCGCCGCCTGCTGGTCGTCGTCGCGTTCATCCTCGCGGGCACCGCGCTGACGCTCGGCTCGCTCAGCCGCTACACGGTCGGCTGGTACGCGGCGATCGGGCTGGAGCTGCTCGCCTCGGCGATCGTCCTGGCCACCCTGCTGCGCGACGTCGGCCGCCTCGGCACGCTCGGCGCCGCCGACGCCCGCGCCGGCGCGTCGGACGCGCTGACCGGCGTCCGGACGCGCGCCGCCACGCTGGTCGCCGCCGAGCACCTGCAGGAGACGCGCGCGCCCGGCAGGCCGCTGGCGCTGGCGCTCGTCGACGTCGACGGGCTCAAGGCCATCGGCGACCGCCACGGCCCGCTGGCCGCCGACGCCGTGCTGATGACGATCGCCAACCGGCTGCGCACGCAGCTGCGCGACGAGGACGTGCTCGGCCGCTCCGGCGACGAGGGCTTCCTGATCGTCCTGCCGGGCACCGACGCCGAAGGCGTCACGCTCGCCGTCGACCGCGCGGTGGCCGCCGTGCGCGAGGAGCCGGTCGGCACCTGGGCCCACGACGTGCGGACGACCGCCTCGGGTGGCATCGCGATGGTCGGCGAGGGCGACGACGCCATCGCCGTCGCGCTCGCGGCCGCCGACCTGGCGCTCAACCAGGCCAAGGCGCACGGGCGCGACCAGGTCGTCAGCCCGGCTCGCGGCCAGGTGGTTCCGCTGCGTCGCGCAGCCGCTGGACCTCCGCGGGGCTGAGCCGCCGCACGTGGCCCTCGCCGAGGTCGCCGAGGCGCAGGGGCCCGAAGGCGACGCGCTTGAGCTTGTGGACCGGGTGGCCCACCTCCGCGCACATCCGCTTGATCTGGCGCTTGCGGCCCTCGCGCAGCGTGATCTCCAGGACGCCGGAGCGGATCTGGCGCACGCCGGCGGGCGCGGTCTTGCCGTCGTCGAGGACGACGCCCTCGCGCAGCGCGCGCAACGCCCGCTCGGGCACCGAGACGCCGCCGCGCCCGACCTCGGCGACGTAGACCTTGGGCACCTCGTAGCGCGGGTGCGTCAGG
>JAOPZP010000498.1 GCA_025964055.1 Conexibacter sp. | reverse complement strand
CGCGGCCCGCGGCCCCCGGCCGCTGAGCCCGCGGGCGACCGTGACGCCCCGGTCAGGTGACTGACCGGGGCGCGGAGGATCGTGCGCCCGCCGCGCCCACGCTGCGCGCGTTCATCCGCTTCTCTGTGCACTGGCCGAAAATACCGCGGAGAAGTAACTGTCATACAGTGCCGTCCGCCCCCGATGGGGGCTTTTGTTTGTGCAATGCAACCCAGAAAAGGTGTCATGAGAAAGCTCCTATTCCTGTGTGTCGCAGCACTGGCGGTGGGCGGCATCGCCGCCTCCGGCGCATCCGCGGCCAACCAGTGGGTGCCGCCGAAGTCGCTGTCCTGGTATTGGCAGCTGCAGGGCACGGTCAAGACGACCGGCCCGCAGGCCAACGCCGACGCGTTCGACGTCGACGGCTTCGGCACCAGCGCCGCGACCGTGAGCCAGCTGCGCGCCGCCGGCCATCACACCATCTGTTACATCAGCGCCGGTACTGCCGAGAATTGGCGATCCGATTATGGTCAGTTCACTTCGTCGGATTTGGGTAACGGCGTTTCCGGGTGGGCGGGCGAGAAGTGGGTCGACACCCGTTCGCCCAACGTCCGGTCCATCATGGCCGCTCGCGTGCAGAGCCAGTGCGCGGCCAAGGGCTTCGACGCGGTCGAGTTCGACAACGTCGACGGCTATGACAACGGCTCGGGGCTCCCGCTGACCGCGGCCACGCAGCTCGACTACAACGGGTTCCTGGCCGGCACCGCGCACGCCGCGGGCCTCGCGGCGTTCCTCAAGAACGACGTGGCCCAGGTCGCGCAGCTCGCTCCGCAGTTCGACGGGGCGATCAACGAGCAGTGCGGCGAGTACGACGAGTGCGGTGCCTACAGCGCGTTCCTGAACGCCGACAAGCCCGTGCTGCAGGCCGAGTACGCCGGCGGCAGCGGGTTCTGCACGTCGGCCAACGCCGCCGGTCGCCAGGCCGCGCTGTACAACCTCAACCTCGACGGCGGGACCTACACCCCCTGCTTCTCGGGGTCGAGCCTGACCCCGAGGCCGGCCGGCGGGACCACGCCGACGCCCCCGCCCGCCCAGGGCGGCGGGACCACCCCGACGCCCCCGCCCGCCCAGGGCGGCGGCACCACCCCGGTCACCACACCCGGTGCTCAGCACCACAAGCCGGCCACGAAGGGCCGTCACCCCAAGGGGCGGACACGGGGCGCGCGGGGGACCGCCCGCGGCCACGGCAAGACGCACGGCAAGCGGCACGCCAAGAAGCACGCACGCAAGCACGGCACCAAGCACGGCACCAAGCACGGCAAGAAGCACGCCGCGCACCGGGTCCGCGCCTAGGGCGGCCCACCATGAGCGTCGCTGAGACGCTCTCACCCGGGACGCGCGCGCACCGGCCACGGCCGTGGCCCGCGCGTCCCGGGCCGCGCTCGCTCAGCCCACGGCCTGCCCGTTGGCGAGCTTGCAGAACACCGCGCCGAGGACGCCGCCGGCCGGGTCGGCGGTCACGTGGACCTCGACCGGCTTGGTGGCGTCGGGCCCATAGAGGTTGACGACCAGGCCCAGGAGGTCCAGGTTCAGCGGCCCCAGCACGAGGTCGAGCACCCTGCACCCCGGCGTGGCCGCCGGTGCCTGGGCCGCCTGTGCCGTGGCGACCATCAGCGGCGCGCTGAAGCGGACGGCATGCAGCGGATGGCCGTGCAGGTAGCGGTTCAGCGACGCCGCGGTCGCCCGCGCGGCCGTGGCGCTGGTGAGCTTCAGGCTCTTGGACAGCTTGCAGAACAGCGCGCCGAGCGACTCGCTGCTGCGGCCGGTGATCTTCAGGTTGATGGCGCTGGTCACGAGGTTGAGCCCCAGCAGCTGGAGGTTGAGCTGCTGCAGGTTGAGGTTGAGGACGTTGCAGCTGCCGCCCTTGGAGACCGCGAACGTGGCCTTCTGGCGCGCGGCCGCGCCGTTCAGCGCCGCCGACTGCGTGCCCAGCGCCGTCAGGCCGGTGTGGTTGACGACGAACTTCTCGATCTTGACGTCGGCCCGCAGGACGTTGGGCGCCGCCGGCGGGGCGGCCGAGGCACCGCCCGGCAGGACGGCGGCGCCGGACGCCGCCAGGAGCGCCGAGGCAAGGACTACACGAGCGCTGCGAACGACCACTGGACCTCCATGGGGAGCACGATGAACCGGCTGGCGGTGTATCCGCCTCGTCGATGCTCCAAACCACCGCGACGGCCCGGCTCGTGGTCATCGCCCGGACCGTTCCGCAGGCCCCCGACTCGCCTACCATCGCGGTGCGTGTCCCAACCCCTTCCCGGAGGTCTCTCATGGGCAACCGCAGGATCGCAACCCTCACGGCGCTGACGCTCGTCGGGGCGGTGGCCGGCACGGGCGCCGCCGTCGCGGCGACCACGACGAACCTCACCGCCGCGCTCAGCGCCAGCAAGGAGGTCGGCAACGCAGGGCCGACCGGGGCCAAGGGCACGTTCGTCGGCACGATCAGCGGTACCAAGCTCTGCTACACGCTCAAGTACTCGGGCCTGACCAAGCCGCTGGCCGCCCACATCCACAAGGGCACGGCCACCCAGAACGGCAGCATCGTCCTCGACCTCAAGCCGAAGTTCTCCAACGGCAAGGCCGCGGCCTGCGTGCCGATCAAGTCGACGCTCGCCAGCGCGATCGCCAAGAACCCCAAGGGCTACTACGCCAACGTCCACACCCAGAAGAACCCGGACGGCGCGATCCGCGGACAGCTCGCCGCGCACTGATCCTGCGCGACGACGATCAGTAGAACACCGTGCGCGTCAGGTGCGCCGGACGTGCCGCGTAGGCCGGCTCGCAGCCCCGGTTCCACAGCCAGTTGTCCAGCAGCCGGGGCGCGACGCCGAGCCGCCGGGCGAGCCCCTCGCAGGCGTGCACGGTGCAGGCCCGCAGCTCGCGCTCCATCGCACCGCCCGCCTCGAGGAGCTCCCCGCGGTCGATCCGTGCCGAGAGCTCCCCGTCGAGGACCAGCACCCCGTCGAGGCGGAGCACGTGCGGCAGGAAGTTGTCGGCGAAGACGGTGAGCTCGTCGACGTCGGCGAAGTCCGCCACGCCGGCGAGCACGAGGTCGTTGGCCGCGATCTGCGCGCGCTTGAAGATCCCGTGGTCGGCGAAGTAGGGCATGCCGGCCGCCAGCGCGGCGGCGAAGCGCGCGGCGCTGCCGCCGGCGTCGGCGATCACGTCCAGCGCGTCGCGCTCGCCGAGGAACGCGCCGAGCTGCCGTAGCCCTTCGGCGTAGTGCCCCATCAGCGGATGGGCGGCGTCCTCGTCGAGGATCTCGGCGACGTCGGCGGCGCGCACCGCGCGCAGCTGCGCGGCCGCCCACGCGCCG
>JAOPZP010000488.1 GCA_025964055.1 Conexibacter sp. | reverse complement strand
CGGACGGACGTCGCCGAGCGGCGCGTCCGCGGCGGCGGTGGCGAGCGCCAGCGCGGCCAGGCGCGAGAGCTTGGCCCAGAGGACCTGGGTCTCGGCGCCGCCGGCGAGGACCTCGATCCCCGCCGCGCTCAGCGCGTCCGCCAGGGCGGGAGCGCCCGGGTCGGCGATGGCGACGGTCAGGAACGGCGCGCGATGGACGACGTGCGTGGGGCTCTCGCGGTGGGCCTGGACGCGCACCGTCGCCGCCACGACGCGGTCGCCGAAGCGCTCGCGCAGCGGCGCGAGGTGGTCGACCCCGTTGAGCAGCGACACCACGACGCCGGGCTCGACGTCGATGCGCGCCAGCGCCGCGCGCAGGTGCGGGGCCTTGACGGCGACGACCAGCGCGCCCGTGGGCTCGGCAAGGCGCGGGCGCGCGGTCACCGCGACGTGCGGCTCGCCGAACACGGGGCTGCTGATCTGCAGGCCGTCGCGGGCGAGCCGCTCGGCGGTCGCCTCACGGGTGATGAGGACGGTGCCGGTGCCGGCGCTCGTGAGCGCGGCGCCGATCAGCCCGCCGACCGCGCCGGAGCCGAGGATGGCGACGTCGGGCAGCCCGACCCCTACGTCTCGTCCTCGGAGTGGAGCCACTGCCGGTCCACCACCGGCGCCTCCCAGTCCGCCATCGCGTCCAGCAGCTCGCCGGGGCTCGGGGCCGACAGCAGCAGCCGCCGATGGTCGAGGCCGACGAACTCCTCGGCGGTCATGTGGTCGAGCAGGTCGACCAGCGGCTGCCAGAAGCCGTCGGTGTCGAGCAGGCCCATCGGCTTGCGGTGCAGCCCGAGCTGCGACCACGACAGCATCTCGACGATCTCCTCCAGGGTGCCGATGCCGCCGGGCAGGACGACGAACGCGTCGGCCAGGTCGGCCATCAGCATCTTGCGCTCGTGCATGGTCTCCACGACGCGCAGGTCGGTGACGCCGTCGTGGCCGACCTCGCGGTCGTCGAGGAAGCGCGGGATCACGCCGGTCACCGTGCCGCCGGCCTGGAGGGTCGCGTCGGCCAGGACGCCCATGAGCCCGAGGCTGCCGCCGCCGTAGACGACGCCCGCGCCGCGCGCGACGATGCCCGCCGCCAGCTCACGCGTCGCCGCGGCGTACGCCTCGCTCGCGCCGGGCGCCGAGCCGGCGTAGACGCAGACCTTCTGGAACGTCACCGCTCGCACCTCATGCGCCGCGAGCCGCGATCGCCGACCGTCGCGAGGGGCCTCATGCGTCGACCAGCACGCCGGGGTTCAGCACGCCCGCAGGATCGACCGCGCCCTTGGCCGCCCGCAGCGCCGCGGCGAACAGGTCGGGACGCTGCTGGTCGTACCACGGGCGATGGTCGCGCCCGACGGCGTGGTGGTGGGTGATCGTCCCGCCCGCGGCGAGGATCGCGTCGGAGGCTGCCTGCTTCATCTCCTCCCACTGTGCCAGTTCGTCGCCGCGACGGGCCGGCGCGAGGACCGTGAAGTACGGCGCCGGGCCGTCGGGATAGACGTGCGTCAGCCGGCAGGTCACGCGGCACGGCCGGCCGAGCGCCTCGCGCACGGCGCCGACGACCGCGGCGTGGAACGCGCCGAAGCGCTCCCAGGTGATCGCGGTCTCGAACGTGTCGCTGAGGACGCCCAGCTGCAGCAGCGCATCGCGCAGATACGGCATGGCGATGAACGCCTCGCGCCACGTGCTCACAGCACTCTCGGCCGCGCCGCCGGCGCCTGGGTCATCCCACACTCCACCGTGCTCCCGGCAGATCGCCAGGCCGCGGGCGAGCGCGTGCTCGACGTCGTGGTCGGTCGACTCGAAGCCGAGGACGAGCACGGCGTGCGTGCCGTGGGTGGGTGGGGACAGGTTCGTCTGCTGGGCCTCCAGCGCGTCGACCAGCCGGCAGTTGGCCGGGTGCAGCCCCGACTGCGCGAGCGCCCGCACCGCCTCGGCGCCGACCAGGAAGTCCGCGAACCGCACCGCTCGCGCCGCGCGGAACGCCGGCTTGGGCTGCACCCGCACCCACGCCTCGGTCACGACGCCGAGGATGCCCTCGGAGCCCAGCAGCATCCGGTCCGGCGACGGACCCGCGCCGCTGCCCGGCAGCCGGCGGCTCTCCCACGCGCCGGTCGGCGTGATCGCCCGGATCGACTCCACCAGGTCGTCGATGTGCGTCCAGACCGTGGCGAAGTGCCCGCCCGCGCGGGTGACGATCCAGCCGCCCAGCGTCGAGAGCTCGAACGACTGCGGGAAGAAGCGCATCGTCAGCCCGTGCTCGGCGAGCTGCGCCTCCAGCCGCGGGCCGGTCGCGCCCGCCTGGATGCGCGCCGCGCGCGACACCGCATCGACTTCCACAACTCGGTCGATCCCCGAGAGGTCGAGCGAGACGACGCCGAGCCGGTCGGCCGGGATGCGCGGCTCGACGCCGCCCACGACGCTCGTGCCGCCGCCGAAGGGGATCACCGCGACGTCCTCGCGTGCGGCCCAGTCGAGCACCATCTCGACGTCGTCCTCGGAGCGGGCGAAGGCCACGCCGTCGGGCGGGTGGTCGATGCGGCCACGGAACGCGCGGACGGTGTCGGGGAACGAGCGCCCGTAGGCGTGTTCGATGCGGTCACGCGGATCGATCGACCACGGCGCGCCGCCCGGCACCTGGATCCGCGGCTCGGGCACGACGATCGACTCCAGCGCGACCGGCTCCTCGACCTCGCCGACCGGGAAGCCGAGCACGTCGCGCACGGTGGCGGCCAGCGCGGCCGGGTCGAGCTTGCGCTCCTCGAACCCCCAGCCCCACCACGATCGGCGAAGGCTCATGCGAGCGCCTCGCCGAGCGAGCGTCGGGCGCGCCGGCTCATCGCCCCGTCCGCCCTGCGCCCACCGCGCGGCGGCGCCGGCCGCCC
>JAOPZP010000444.1 GCA_025964055.1 Conexibacter sp. | reverse complement strand
GCCGAGCGCCAGGCGCGGCGGACGAGGCGCTGGGCGCCCGGGTACGGCTCCACGAGCGCGAGCAGCCGCTCGCCGACGGCCTGCGCCACGCCCGCGTCGACGCGCTCCTCGCGCGTGCCGACCGGGTCGTCGACCTCGGTCCGGCGCGCCTCGACGTTCTCGGCGACCTGCCGGAGGGCCGTCTCGCGCAGGGCGCTGAGGTTCTCGACCTTGAAGAAGTTGTTCAGGGCCGCGTCGATCCGCTCGACGGGGTAGACCCGTCCCGTGCGCAGCCGCTCGAGCAGCGCCTCCGGCGTCACGTCGACGAGGACGATCTCGTCGGCGCGCTGCAGCACCGAGTCGGGCACGGTCTCGCGGACGCGGATCCCCGCGAGCTCGGCGATCTTGTCGTTCAGCGACTCGAGGTGCTGGACGTTCATGGTGGAGAACACGTCGATGCCCGCGTCGAGCACCACGTCGACGTCCTCGAAGCGCTTGGGGTGCTCGACGCCGGGCGCGTTGGTGTGGGCCAGCTCGTCGATCAGGCACAGCTCCGGCGCGCGGGCCAGGACGCCGGGCAGGTCGAGCTCCTCCAGCGTCGAGCCGCGATAGGTGATCCGCCGGCGCGGCAGGCGCTCGAGGCCGTCGGCCGCGGCGAGCGTCTCGGCGCGGCGGTGGGTCTCCAGGAGCCCGATGGCCACGTCGCGCCCGGCCTCGAGCTCGGCCTGGCCCTCCTGCAGCATGCGGACCGTCTTGCCCACGCCGGCGGCCATGCCGAGGAAGACCTTCAGGTGTCCGCGCGCCGTGGGCAGGGCGAGGTCCATCACGCACCGAGCAGGTTGTGCACGACCAGGTCGATGAGCTTGATGCCGGCGAACGGCGCGACCAGGCCGCCGAGCCCGTAGACGAGCAGGTTGCGCCGCAGCAGCGCGGTGGCGCCGACGGCGCGGTAGGCCACCCCGCGCAGGGCGACCGGGATGAGCATGGGGATCACGATCGCGTTGAAGATGATCGCCGAGATGATGGCCGACCGCGGGCTGCCGAGCTGCATCACGTTGAGCGCGTCGAGCGGTCCGGTGGCGGCGCCGCCGACCGCGTAGGTGGCCGAGAAGATCGCCGGGAGGATGGCGAAGTACTTCGCGACGTCGTTGGCGATGGAGAACGTCGTCAGCGCGCCGCGCGTGATGAGCAGCTGCTTGCCGACCTCGACGATCTCGATGAGCTTGGTCGGGTTGGAGTCCAAGTCCACCATGTTGCCCGCCTCGCGGGCCGCCTGGGTGCCGGTGTTCATCGCCACGCCGACGTCGGCCTGGGCCAGCGCGGGCGCGTCGTTGGTGCCGTCGCCGGTCATCGCCACCAGCCGGCCCTCGGCCTGCTCGGCGCGGATGAGCTCCATCTTGCGCTCCGGCGTGGCCTCGGCCAGGAAGTCGTCGACGCCCGCCTCCTCGGCGATCGACGCCGCGGTCAGCCGGTTGTCGCCGGTGACCATCACCGTGCGGATCCCCATCGCGCGAAGCTGCTCGAAGCGCGCCTTCATGCCGTCCTTGACGGTGTCCTTGAGGTAGATCACGCCGAGCACCTGGCTGTCGCGGGCGACGGCCAGCGGCGTGCCGCCGCCGCGGGAGATGCGGTCCACGATGCCGCTGAGCTCGCCCGGCACCCGGCCGCCCTCGGCCTGCGCGAAGGCGATGACCGAGTCCGACGCGCCCTTGCGCAGGCGCGTGCCGTTGTAGTCGACCCCGCTCATGCGCGTCTGCGCGGTGAACGGGATGAACGTCGCGTCGTTGCGGCCCAGCGCGTGCTCGCGCAGCCCGTACTGCTTGGCGAGCACCACGATCGAGCGGCCCTCGGGCGTCTCGTCGGCCAGCGACGCGAGCTGCGCGGCCTCGGCCAGCGACGCCTCGGTCACGCCCGGCATCGGGACGAACTCGGCCGCCTGGCGGTTGCCGAGCGTGATCGTGCCGGTCTTGTCGAGCAGGAGCACGTCGACGTCGCCGGAGGCCTCCACCGCGCGCCCGCTCAACGCCAGGACGTTGCGTCGCACGAGCCGGTCCATGCCCGCGATGCCGATCGCGCTCAGCAGCGCGCCGATCGTCGTCGGGATCAACGCCACCAACAACGCGATGAGCGCCGTGAGCGAGATGTCGGACCCGGCGAACCGGGCGAACGGCAGCAGCGTCGCCACCACGACCAGGAACACGATCGTCAGCCCGGCCAGCAGGATGTTGAGGGCGATCTCGTTCGGCGTCTTGCGCCGCTGCGCGCCCTCCACCAGCCCGATCATGCGGTCCAGGAACGACTCGCCCGGCTCCTGGGTGATCTCGACCAGGATGTGGTCGCTCAGCACGCGCGTGCCGCCCGTGACGGCGCTGCGGTCGCCACCCGACTCGCGGATGACCGGCGCGGACTCGCCGGTGATCGCCGACTCGTCGACCGAGGCGATGCCCTCGATCACCGTGCCGTCGCCCGGGATGACCTCGCCCGCCTCCACCGACACGACGTCGCCGCGGTGCAGCTCGGCGGCGGGCCGGGCGGAGCCGTCGCGCATCCGCGCGGTGGTGTCCGAGCGCATGGCCCGGAGCGTGTCGGCCTGCGCCTTGCCGCGGCCCTCGGCCAGCGCCTCGGCCAGGTTGGCGAACACGACCGTCAGCCACAGCCAGAACGCCACCGTGAAGGTGAACCAGGCCGGCTCGTGACCCCCGCCGAGGGAGCTGCCGCCGAAGACCTGGATGAGCCACCCGCCCGTGGTGATCACGGCGCCGATCTCGACGACGAACATCACCGGGTTGCGGACCTGGATGCGCGGATCGAGCTTGGCGAAGGAGCCGGTGATCGCCCGGACGACGACCTCCCGGCTGAACAGGGATGAGCGCTGCGGGGTCATCGAGCTTCCTGGTCGAGAGCGTGGTTGAGCGTCGTCGTGTTGACGCCGCGCTCGCCGAAGAGGCCGAGGGCGCGACCGTGGGTGTTCTCGGCGATGAGGACGGCGACGCGATCCGGGGAGAGGTGGCGGACCGCGGCGATGCGGCGCGCCTGGAGC
>JAOPZP010000429.1 GCA_025964055.1 Conexibacter sp. | reverse complement strand
CGCGGCCGATCGGGCGCGCCTGGAGCGGCGGGCCGGCGAGGCGCTGCGGCGTGCGCGCCGTCATGGCGAGGCGCTGGCGGCGATCACCGTCGCCGTCCATCCCGCCACCGACCCGACCGCCGTCGTCGCGGCGTCGCGCCGGGCCGGCGAGCCGTGGTTCTGCTTCGAGCAGCCCGACCGCGACCGGGCGGCCCTCGGCGCGCTCGGCGTCGTGGTGGCGATCGAGTCCGCCGGCCCGGACCGCTTCAAGCTCGCCGCAGCGCGCTGGCGCGTGCTGGCCTCGCAGGCCGCCTGCGATCCGCCCGACGGCCCGCGCGGCTGCGGCCCGATCGCGGTCGGCGGCTTCGCGTTCGCGCCGGAGGGCGGCAGCGACCCGCACTGGGCCGGCTACGCGCCCGCCTCGCTGCACGTCCCCGAGGCCGCGCTCGTGCGCAGAGGCGCCGACGTGCGCCTGACGCTCTGCGCGCTGGCCACGCCCGACGACACGGTCGAGGACCTCGTCGTCCGCCTGGAGCGCCGCGCCGGCGAGCTGCGCACCGGCGTGCCGCTGCCGCTGCTGGACCCGGATCCCGCCGGCCGCTACCGCGTCAACAGCGCGATGCCGCCCGAGCACTACGAGCAGGCCGTGGCCCGCGCGGTGGAGCGCATCCGCGGCGGCGAGCTGCAGAAGATCGTGCTGGCCCGCGAGGTCCAGGTCCACGCGCCGGTCGACCACGACCCGGCCGCCGTCCTCGGCGTCCTGCGCGAGGCGTTCCCGGCCTGCCATCTGGTCTGCGCGGGCCGCGGCGACGCCGCCTTCGTCGCCGCCAGCCCCGAGCTGCTGATCCGCCGCGACGGCGAGCGCGCCGCGACGCTGGCGCTGGCCGGCTCGACCCGGCGCAGCGCCGACCCGGCGGTCGACGACCACCTCGGCGAGCGCCTCCTGCGCTCGGCCAAGGACCGCGAGGAGCAGGCGATCGTCATCCGCCGCATCGCGCGCACGCTGAAGCCGCACGCGGTCTGGGTGACGGCGCCCGAGGAGCCGTCGGTGGTCAAGATGGCCAACATCCAGCACTTGGGCACCCCGATCCGCGCGCAGCTCTCGCATGCCGTCAGCGTGGTCGAGCTCGCCGGCCTGCTGCATCCGACGCCGGCCGTCGGCGGCGAGCCGCTCGCGGTCGCCGCGCCGCTGATCCCGGCGCTCGAAGGGCTGGACCGCGGCTGGTACGCGGGCCCGGTGGGGTGGACGGACCTCGACGAGGACGGCGAGTTCGTGGTCGCGCTGCGCTGTGCGCTGCTCCGCGGACCGGTGGCCCGCTGCTACGCGGGCGTGGGCGTCGTCGCCGACTCCGACCCCGCGGCCGAGCTGGCCGAGACCGAGATCAAGCTGCAGGCGCTGCTGCCGGTCCTGGCGGGCTGAGCGCCCGCTACGGCCGGGCCCGGCGCCAGACGCCGAGGACGTCGGAGACCGTCGCGGTCCGCCACGTCGAGCGGCCGTCCAGCGGGCGCACGGAGAGGTCGAACCGGCCGCTGTCGCGCTGCTCGATCGCCTCGACGAGCGCATGGAAGCGCCGGCCCTTGCGGTCGACCTCGACGATGTCGCCGGGCGCGATGCCCTTGGAGGTCAGCCGGGCCGGCGCGGGCGCCCCGCGCTCGGGCATGGCAACGGGCTCGGGGTCGCCGAGGAGCGAGAACTGCAGGACGTCGGCCACGTCCGACAGGGTACGGATCGGGGCGGACCCGTCCGGCTGCGGACAGCGCGCGCGCAAAGCTCGCCCAACCGGTCCATCGCGGGTACTGCATGACCCATGTCCGCGCAGGCGCCCTCTGTGGTAAGCGACGATCGCTCAGTCAGCCGCCGTCCGCGGCCGCTCGTTGCGGGATGGGGGCCGGTGAGCGCGACGCTCGCCGTCGTGGTCGGGCTGGCCCTGGGCCTCGCCGCGGCATATGTCCTCGTGACGGCCGCCGGTGACGGACGGACGACCGCCGCGGCATCGCTCCTGCTCACCGACGCCGTCCTGCTGGCCGTCGTCCTCGTCGCCGCAGCGCGCGGCGCGCACCGCCTCGGTGCGTCCACGCTCGGCCTGCGCCGCACGGCGTTCTGGCCGGCCGTCGGCTGGGGGCTCGCGGTCCTGGCCGGCGCGTGGGCGATCGACGGGCTGCTGAGCGCGCTGACCGGCGCCGGCGGCTCGGGCTCCGGTCACGCGCACCACCTCGCGGCCGCGCCGGCCGTGCTGCTCGTCCTCGGCATGGCCGTCTCGGCGCCGATCGTCGAGGAGATCGCCTTTCGCGGCTACCTGTTCCCGGCGCTGACGTCCTGGCGCGGGCCGTGGGTCGGCGCGCTGATCACCGCCGTCCTGTTCGGCGCCGGCCATGTCCTCGCGCTGCCGGCGCCGCTGCTCGCCGGGGCCGCGGCGTTCGGGTTCGGCGCCTGCCTCCTGCGGTGGTTCACCGGGTCGCTGCTGCCGGGCATCGCCATCCACTCCTTCAACAACGCGATCGTGCTCGCGGCGCTCACCGGCGGGCAGCTGTGGTGGGCGATCCTCGCCGCGCCGCTGGTCGCGCTCGCGCTCTGCGCGCCGTTCGCCCGCGCCCGCGCCGCCGACGTCCAGGCGTCGGCCGCGGTCGCCTGATCGTTCCCGTCCCGTCCATTCCACCGGAGGTCCTGCCGTGTCTGCCAGCAACCCGTCGAGCGTCTCGCCGCTGGACGCCCACGCCTCGCCCGTCGGCGAGAGCAAGACCCGCTCCGCCGCATCGGGCCGCGCGATCGCGTCGCTGGTCTGCGGCATCATCGCGGTGCTCACGTGCCTGCTGCTGATCCCCGGGCTGATCCTGGGGGTGATCGCCGTCGCGATGGGCATCTCGGCGCGCGGCGACTGCGCGCGCAAACAGCGCACCGCGCCGTGGCAGGCCAACGCCGGGATCGGCCTCGGCGCGCTCGCGCTGATCGGCGCGGCCGGCATCTTGATCGCCGCCGCGCTGTCGTCCTAGGCGGACGGCGGCGACGCTCAGACGCCGTCGCGGTCCGGCCGCGGCGGCAGCCAGAGGTGCGCGCCGGCGCGGCGGGCGAGGTGCTCGGCCGTGGGGCGGTCGCTCCGTGACGCCATCGTCGTGAGGGCGACGAGCAGCACGAAGGCGCCGAGCCAACCGGCGGAGAGGGCGACGATCCACACCATCCTGGGCGCACCCTAACCCACTGGGTGCGCCGCGTCACCTCCCCGAACGGCGGATTGCAAGAAGAGATGTCACACCGCGAGCGCGGCGGCCACCGCGGCCCAGCAGCGCCGGTGCAGCGCGACGTTCTCAGCGCGCGCGGTCCGCACGTGCAGGAGCGTGGTCCCCGCCGGGCGCTCGGCCAGCGCATCGCGAAGCTCGGCAACGCTCCCGATGGCGACGTACCGGGCGTCGAACAGCGCCGCGACCCGCTCGACCTCCAGGCCCGTCGGGGTGAGGACGTGCTCCTCGTAGGCGTCGCGCTGGGTGGCCACCGGCAGGAAGTCGAAGATGCCGCCGCCGGCGGTGTCGACCACGACGATCGTCAGCGGCACGCCGAGGCGCTTGCCGGCCAGCAGGCCGCCGAGGTCGTGGGCCAGCGCGACGTCGCCGACGTGCAGGAAGACGGGCGCCTCGGGCCTCGCGGCGGCCACGCCGAACGCGGTGGAGATCGTGCCGTCGATGCCGTTGGCGCCGCGGTTGGCCAGTGCCGTGGCGCGCGCGTCAACCGGCCAGAACGTCTCGACGTCGCGAATCGGCATCGAGGCCGCGACGACGACGCGCGCCCCCTCGGGCACGGCGGTGGCCAGCTCGCGCGCGACGCGCGGCTCGCTGAGCTCGTCGCCGAGCGTCTCGCCCAGCGCGCGGGCGGCGCGGGCGTCCGCGTCGCGCCACGTGCCCAGCCACGCGCGGTCGGTGTGCCAGACCTCGTCGATGGCGCCCAGCGCCGGCGAGCGCAGGTCGAAGACCGCCTCCAGGGTCGCGGCCGGGTCGTGCCAGGCGCCGCCGGGCACGAGCGCGACCTGCGACACGCCGTCGAGGCCGGCCAGCCACTGGCGCAGCGGCTTGGAGGTCGGCAGGTCGCCGAGGCGCAGCACCGCGCCCGGCGTCACGCGCTGGGCCCAGGCCTCGTCGCGCAGCAGCGCGTCGTAATGGGCGATCGCCGCGCCGCCGTGACGCGCGCCCGACAGCGGGTCGGCGAGCAGCGGCCAGGCCAGGGCGGCGGCCAGGCGCGCGGCGGGATGGTCGGGGCCGGCGGGCGCGCCCGGCTCCTCGCGGCCGGCGACGATCACGCCGTGGCGCTGCTCGCGCAGCCAGTCGATCAGGGGCGCAGGGTGCTCGTCGGAGGTGACGCGCGCGGTCCAGGGCGCGCCGCCCGGGCGCCCGCCGCCGCCGGGCTCGTCGCCGAGCGGCTCGTCGAGCACGAGCGGCTCGCGCAGCGCGATGTTGAGGTGCACGGGCCCGGCGCGGCCGTCCATCGCGGTCCACACCGCGCGGCAGGCGAGCTGGCGGATCCACCGCAAGCGCTCCGGCGTCGCCTCGTGCGTGCCGACCTCGACGAACCACTTGGCCGCCGACCCGAACAACTTGATCTGGTCGATGGTCTGCCCAGCGCCGACGTCGCGCAGCTCCGGCGGCCGGTCGGCGGTCAGGACCACGAGCGGCAGCCGCGCCTCGGCCGCCTCGATGACCGCGGGCGCGTAGTTGGCTGCGGCGGTGCCCGAGGTGCACGCCAGCACCGCCGGGCGGCCCGTGGCCTTGGCGAGGCCGAGCGCGAAGAACCCCGCGGCGCGCTCGTCGACGTGCGACGTCGTGGCGATCCGGCCGTCGCGGGCGAGGCTCAGGACCAGCGGCGTGGAGCGCGAGCCCGGCGACGTGCAGGCGCCCGCGACGCCGCAGCGGGCCAGCTCGTCGACGAAGGCGCGCAGCAGGAGGTAGGTGTCGTGCGTCTCGCTCATGGGATAGATAGGGGAGATGCTCGAGACGCTGGCACTGCTCCACGGCTTCGGTGGGACCCACCGCGCCTGGGACCCCGTCCTGCCCGAGCTGGATCGGCAACGCTACAACGCGCTGGTCCCTGACCTCCGCGGCCACGGCACGAAGGCCGGCGTGCGGCCGATCTCGTTCGCCGGCTGCACGGCGGACGTGCTGGCCGCCGCGCCGCCCGAGTTCGTGTTGTGCGGGTACTCGTTCGGCGGCCGGATCGCCCAGCACGTCGCGCTCGCCGCGCCCGAGCGCGTGACCCGGCTGGTCCTCGTGTCGACCAGCGCGGGGATCGACGACGAGGCGGGTCGCGCGGAGCGCCGCGCCCAGGACGAGCGGCTCGCGGCCGACCTGGAGCACATGACGATCGAGCAGTACGCCGACCGCTGGCAGGCCCAGCCGCTGTTCGCCGGCACGCCGCCGGAGGCCGCGCGCTGGTGGCGCGAGGACCTGCTGCGCAACGACCCGGTCGCGCTCGCCGGCGCCCTGCGCGGGGTCGGCACCGGCGAGATGGAGCCGCTGTGGGATCGGCTGGCCGGGCTGACGATGCCGGTGACGATCGTCGTCGGCGACCGCGACGAGAAGTTCCTGAACTTCGCGGAGCGCTACCGCGCGGTGCTGCCGCAGGCCGAGGTCGTCGTGATCGCGGGCGCCGGCCACGGGCTGCCGCGCGAAGCACCACGCGAGCTGGCGGCGGCGATCCAGGGGCCGGTGTGAGCCGACGTCTCACGGCGGGGCTCGTGGCCGCGCTCGCCGTGGCGGGGTGCGGCGGCGGCAGCGGTGGGGACAGTCCCCATGGGGACAGTCCCCACCGGGATGGCGGCGGCGAGCGTCCGGCGCGCCTCACGCTGCGCCAGTCGATCGGCCAGCACTTCGTCTTCGCCTACGCCGGCCTGACGCCGCCCAAGGCGCTGGAGCGGCGCATCGCCCGCGGGGAGGCCGCCGGCGTGATCCTGTTCGGGCGCAACGTGCGCAGCGTCGCGCAGGTGCGCGCGACCGTCGCGCGGCTGCAGCGCATCGAGCGCCCGCGCGCGGTCGACGCGCCCCAGCTGGTCAAGGTCGACCAGGAGGGCGCCACGGTCCCGCGCAACCCGGG